>JAIXZE010000375.1 GCA_027489875.1 Verrucomicrobiales bacterium | reverse complement strand
GTTGATCAGCCTGCAGGCCTCGGGAAATCCGTCCCCGGATTGGGATGTCGTCCTTCAGGCCATCCCGCCGCTCAATGCGTTGTGAAGAGGCCAGTTTCCAGATTCCAGTCGCCAGATGGGGGAAGGAGTCCCCGGTCTCCGGAAACCAGTTCTCAGTCCCGGGGCGGCGATGTCCTCATCGCCATGGGAAAGGCTTCGGGACGGTGACGAGGACGTCGCTGCCCCGTTCTTCTTTCAAACCTGAAACTGAGAACTTGAAACTGCCATCCTTCAGCGCCACGTGATTCGGGCGGTGACCGGGCAATGATCACTGGGCCATTGCGTGCCGGATTGGGTGGTCACCACGGCTGCATGATCCACCTCCGCCGGACCGCGGAAGAGGATCCAGTCGATCCGGCGGGATTCGCGGCGAAGCGGTGAGAAGTCGTTGAAGGAATTGGCATCCGCGTTGATTCGGGCCTTCGCCGCATGCCAGGTGTCGGTCAGCCCGGCCTCCTTGGTCAGGATTTCGTAGGAGCGTGAGTCTCCGGAGTAGGCGTTGAAGTCGCCGAGCAGGACGAGCGGTTCCGGTTCCGCCGCCTTGGCCATGCGTTCGCGGACCAGGTTTGCCGACTTTTGGCGTGCCAATTCGATCTGGTGGTCGAAGTGCGTGTTCCAGAATTGGAAGACCTTCTTCGTCCGCCGGTCCTCGAACTTCACCCAGGTCACCATGCGGCGATTGGAGTTGCCCCAGGTCGAGGACCCCATGACTTCGGGCGTGTCCGACAACCAGAAATGGTCGAAGCCCAGCGGCTCCAGCCGGTCCTGCCGGTAGAACACCGCCATGAACTCTCCGCGACTTCCTCCATCGCGTCCCAGCCCGATCCAGCGGTAGTCGGGCAGGTCGGCCGCCAGGTCCTTGAGTTGGGGATACACGCCTTCCTGGGTGCCGAACACATCGGGCCGCTCCTGCAACAAGAGGTCGCGCATCAGCGGGCGTCGCGAAGGCCAGTTGTTCGGTCCGGTCGCCGCGGCGTACCGCAGGTTGTAGGACATCACGTCGAGCGCCGCGTCCGGTTTGGGTTGCGGGGCCTGGGCGTGGATCAGGCCCCCCGGCACCGCTGCCGTCGCCAATGCCGTGGATGCCAGGAACGTCCTTCGGGAGATCATCCCGTGAGTTGAAACCATGAACGCCACTTTGTCAGGTCCTGGTTCACGCCTCCGCGTTCATGGATTCCGATGAGCCCTGTCGCGATCCGGTATCGCGGCAGACGCCACGTCGGGTGCTGGCGACGAAATCAATCAGCTCCAGGACCAGGGCTGATTCCGCGAATTCCCGACGGGCCTCGGCGATGGTCGCCTGGAGACGGAGCTTCGAGCGGAACAGGCGGTGGTACGCCCGACGCAGGAGCAGGCGGTCGGACGCGTCGATGCCAGCCCGGCGGAGTCCGATCGTGTTCAGGCCGGCGATGCCATTGTTGCCGCGGGCAATGCAGAAGGGGGGCAGGTCCTTGGAGATGCCGGAAGCGCCCTGCATGAGGGCGAGCCTTCCGATCCGGCAGGATTGGTGGACCACGCATGTTCCGGAAATGAAGGCCCTGTCGGCCACGTGGACATGCCCGGCGAGCAGCGCACCGTTTGCCACGATGATGTGGTTGCCGAGGTCGCAATTGTGGCCGACGTGGCATCCGGCCATCAGGAAGTTGGCGTTGCCGATCACCGTGTCCTCCGCGGTCTTGTTGGAGCGGTGGACGGTGACGTGCTCGCGGAAGACGTTGTCATCGCCGATGCGGAGCCGGGTGGCGCTGCCGTCGTACTTGAAGTCCTGCGGGGCATCGCCGATCACGGCCCCGGCGTGGAATCGGTTCCGGG
Source organism: Verrucomicrobiales bacterium (assembly GCA_027489875.1). Classification (GTDB taxonomy): domain Bacteria; phylum Verrucomicrobiota; class Verrucomicrobiia; order Limisphaerales; family UBA9464; genus UBA6176. The sequence goes on along the minus strand of JAIXZE010000375.1, from coordinate 8,085 downwards.
CTCCGACGCGGGTGTGGCCGGTGAGGTGGACGAACGGCCCCACGTCGCATCCTTCCCCGAGTTCCACGTGGGCATCGATGACGGCATGGGGACCAATGCGACCACCGGGGGCGATCCGTGCGTCCGGATGCACCACGGCGGTCGGATGGATGACGGTTTGCGACCTCTCAGGCATGACGCCGAACAGAGTGGGGAATCCGGTGCTTCGCGCCCAGCCCGCAGTTTCCCGGCCGGTTCCGGGGTACCTCTTGACACTGCCCCCTTTGGAAAGGATTGGGGCGGCGATGGCCTCATCGCCTTGGGAATGGCTTTGGAACGGCGACAAGGATGTCACCACCCGTTCCTTACGGGGGGCAGCGTCCAGCTGCGCCCGCGCATGGGGCGCATCTGGACACTGCCCCCTGTTGGAAAGGATGCGGGGCGGCGAGGTCCTCATCGCCATGGGAATGGCTCTGGAACGGCGACGAGGACGTCGCCACCCCGTTCCATGTGGGGGCAGTGTCAAGACGCGCCCCCGCGCATGGCGCCGGCATCTTGGCCCTTTTCACACGGCGCGGTTGGGGCATCCTTGCGGCATGCAAACTTCTCGATGGATGCGTTGGGCTTCGGTGCTTCTGGTGATGGTCGGGGTCTGGGCGGTGCGTGCGGAGGACACCGGTGTGCGTGCGGACAGCAAGCCGGCGTTCCAGAACATCACGGTGAAGGAATTCGAGAAGATGAAAGGGGGGACAAACGTGGTGATCCTCGATGTCCGGACGGAAAAGGAGTTCAAGGAAGGGCACATCCCGGGCTCGGTGTTGATCGATGTGAACTCGAGCAGCTTCGACAAGGAAGCGGCCAAGCTCGACCGGTCCAAGATCTATCTCATCCACTGCGCGGCGGGCGTGCGCAGCATGAAGGCCTGCAATTCGATGCGTGGGATGCAATTCACGAACCTCTACAACCTCCGCGGGGGCTACAAGGCGTGGGTTGCGGAGGGAAACAAGGGTGTGAAGTAGGCGCGGGTTCGCTGGTTCCGGACGACCGACGCCCCAACTTTTTGCCGTGTTGGAACGGCAGGGTCACCGAAATGCTTCGCAGGGCGGCCCGGTGTGGCGTAGGTTGTGCAGCCAGAGATGCAAGCAACGTTGTTTTCGGAACTTGGCCTGTCGGCCGAGGTCCAGCGGGCGGTCCAGAAGCTCGGATTCGAGCAGGCCTCACCGATCCAGGCCGCCGCCATCCCCGTCCTCCTCGCAGGCCGGGATGTGGTGGGGCAGTCCCATACCGGCTCCGGCAAGACCGCAGCCTTCGCGATTCCGGCCATTGAACGGCTGGACCTGAACGCGCCCGGGCCGCAGGCGCTGATCCTTTGTCCGACGCGTGAGTTGGCGATGCAGGTGACCGAAGAGGTTCACAAGCTGGCCTTCTTCAAGCGCGGTGTCCGGGCGGTGCCGATCTACGGCGGCGCCAGCTATACCCGCCAGTTCGCCGAACTCCGCGGTGGCGCGCAGGTCGTCGTGGGAACGCCGGGTCGCCTCCTGGATCACCTGCGCCGCGGCACGCTGATCCTGACGAACCTCCGCACCGTCATCCTCGACGAGGCCGACGAGATGCTGAACATGGGTTTCCGTGACGACATCGAAACCCTCCTGAAGGACAGCCCGACCACCCGCCAGACGGTCCTGTTCTCGGCCACGGTTCCCCGGGGCATCGAGGAATTGATCTCCCGATACACCAAGGATCCCGCCCGTCTGCGCATGGAGTCGGCGACGCTCACGGTCCCGACCGTGGAGCAGGTGTGCTTCGAGGTCGACCGCCGCTGGAAGTTCGAGGCGTTGACGCGCCTCATCGATCTTCACGACATCACGCTCGGCATCATCTTTGCCAACACGCAGCGCGATGTGGTTGATCTGGCGGATCATCTGGTCGCGGCCGGCTACGGTGCCGAATCCATCCACGGTGGCATGCCGCAGAACGCCCGGGAACGGGTGATGCAGAAGTTCCGGCGTCGGCAGACGCAGTTGTTGGTGGCCACCGACGTGGCGGCCCGCGGCATCGACGTCGACGACATCCAGGCGGTGGTCAACTTTGACCTGCCCTACGATCCCGAGGATTACGTCCACCGGATCGGTCGGACGGGTCGCGCAGGCCGGCATGGTCTGGCGTTGTCCCTCATGAGCGGACGCGAAGTGTTCCTGGTCCGGGACATCGAGCGCTTGACCCGGCAGCGGTTGCGTCGGGGGCAGATTCCCACGATTGGCGAGATCGAGGATGCGAAGCAGAACCAGTGCCTTCGCGAAGTCCGCGAGACGCTGGCCGCCGGTGATTTCCGGCACTACGACCACCTGCTCGAAGTGCTGCTCGAAGAGGGCTTCGACTCCCTCGATGTTGCCAGCGCCCTGATCCATCATTTGTTCGCCAAGGCCAAGGCCGCGCAGACCGGCGGGAAGGGTGATGCCGACGAAGCCCCCGATCGCGAACGCGCACCGCGTCCGACGGAGGATCGTACGGCGCGACCGGCCCGGAAGGCCCCCGCGTCGCCCGCCGCACCGGCCCGTCCGGCAGCTGCCCGCCCGGCTCCGCGTGTGCCTGCCGCATCGGCCGCCGCAGCCAAACCCGCGCCGGCAGCAGTGCCTGCCGCGGCGGAACCCGCTCCCGTGGCCTCCGAGGGCGCTCCCGCGGAGGAAGCTCCAAGATCGCCCGAATCGGTTCCTGCTCCTGAAGGGACGTCGGCTCCCGTGATGGCGGTGGAAGGCGAAGTTCCCGTGGCGGCTTCCGAGCCCACGCCGGCTTCCGCTCCGACCCCGGTTCCGACGGCCACCGTTCCTCCCGCTCCGAGTGCAGCCCGGCCCAGCCCGCGTCCTGCGCCGCCGCAGCGTCCGGTGCCTCCCGGCCGTCCCATGCCTCCCAGCCGTCCTGGATTCCGACAGGATTCGGCACCCATGGGCAACCGTCCGATGGGAGATCGTTCCATGGGCGACCGCTCCATGGGAGATCGGCCGATGCGTCCGATGCGTCCGCAGGACGGACCGATGGGTGCCCGGGCTCCGCGCCCGGAGCGTGGCGAGATGCGTCCGCCGATGGCACCGAAGGCTCCCATGGCCCCGCGTCCTGCACCGGCTCCCCGAGCTCCCGTGGTTCCCAATGCACCCAAGCCGGGCTTCAATCCGGCGGAAGCCGCAGCCGAGAAGCCCGCGGCGGTGGTCAGTGAATTCACGCGGTTGTGGCTGAGCGTCGGTGAAGAGCACGGTGCCGATCCCACCAAGCTCCGGGATTTCATCCTGGGGACAACCGGCGAGCCCGCCGAAAGCATCCGTCACGTGGATGTCCGGCCGCGGCACAGTTTTGCCGAGGTGCCGACGGTCCGCGCTTCCGCGGTGCTGGGTCAGTTGAAGCGGGCTCCGTTTGGTGAGCACCGCATGAAGGTCAAGGTCGCCTGAGGAATCGTGGGGGAGTCCCCACGGATGTCCCTCCCCCCGCGATAAGGTCGCGGGCATGAACTTGAACCTGATTCGGTGGATGGCGACGGATGGGGAGCTGGAGACGCTGGTGACCTTCGGGTCCAGCCGCGTGGTCCGGCTTCGCAGTGGACGCCTTGAGATCCGTGGCGGCGACCGGTTGGACCGGGCCGCCGCCAAGGAGTGGACCTCGATCTTCTGTCACGAGGCGCTGCCCGGTCGTGAGGAGTGATTGTCCTTCCCTGCTGGGCGCAGCCCGGCAGGGGCCCTGACCTTGAACGGGGCGGCGATGTCCTCATCGCCTTGGGAATGGCTCTGGAACGGCGACGAGGACGTCGCCACCCCGTTCCCGACACGAGCTGTGTCGGGACGCGCCTTCCATGCTTTCGTCCGAAAATGGCGCTTTGCATGGGCGGTCGGGTTCGGGGATATTTCCCGTCTTTGAGCGTCATGTTTACCGGCACCTATACCGCGATTGTCACGCCGTTCCGCGACGGCAAGGTGGATGAAGCCTCCCTGAAGCGCCTGGTCGAGTCCCAGGTGAAGGGTGGCGTCGACGGCATCGTGCCCGTCGGGACCACCGGCGAATCCCCGACCCTGGACTACGACGAACACATCCGGGTGGTGGAGCTGGCCGTGCAGTTTGCGAAGGGACGGACGAAGGTCATCGCCGGTACGGGCGGGAATTCGACGTCGGAAGCGATCCACCTGACGAAGCGGGCGGAAGAAGTGGGTGCGGACGGGTCGTTGCAGGTGGCTCCCTATTACAATCGGCCCACGCAGGGTGGGTTGTACGAGCATTTCGCGGCGGTGGCGCGTTCGACGAAACTGCCATTGTTGCTCTACAGCATTCCGGGACGTTGCGGCGTGGAGATCGGGATCGAGACGTGCGCGCGGTTGGCGAACGATTTCAAGAATATCGTCGGCATCAAGGAAGCGGGTGGAAATGCGGATCGCGTGAGCCAGCTGCGGGTGGCTTGCGGGCCGAAGTTCACGATCCTGAGCGGCGACGATGCGTTGACGCTGCCGTTCATGGCGGTGGGTGCGCACGGCGTGATCAGCGTGGCGACCAACGTGGCCCCGAAGCAGGTGAGCAAGATGGTGAAGGCCTACGCGGCCGGCGACGTGAAGGCCGCGCAGAAGCTGCACTTCCAGTTGTACCCGTTGTTCAAGGACCTGTTCCTGGAAACGAATCCGGCCCCGGTGAAGGCGGCACTGGCGATGATCGGGATCGGGAGCGAGGAGATCCGGTTGCCGCTGGTGCCCGTGAGCGAGAAGACCCGGGAACAGCTGCGGGCGACGCTCCAGCAGACCGGCATCCTCAAGTAGGCCGGGGCAGTGTCCGGTTGTGCCCATTGTTTGCGGTTCTTCCCGAACAATGGGCGTCGGCAAGGCTCGACGGGCTGGAATCCAGGTAACCTCGCGTTCGGGAGGGTTCAGGACGTGGGTATATGGAACTGCCTGTCGACGGAGGAAGGTGTCCGGGATGCCAGCAAACGCTGGAGCCCGGGCGTGCCCAGGGTCTGTGTCCGCGCTGCCTGCTGGTGCGCGTGGCTTTTGCAACCGAGGCGGACGGGGCGGCCCAGCCGGCTTCCGCGGTGCCAGACCTCGCGGTGGTGGCGGTGGCGTTTCCCCAACTCGAGATCCTGGAAGTCATCGGGCGCGGTGGGATGGGGGTTGTGTACAAGGCGCGCCAACGGTCCTTGAACCGGTTGGTTGCGCTGAAGCTGCTCGCTCCGGAGCGGGTGACGGATCCGGCCTTTGCGGAGAGGTTTCGCCGGGAGGCGCAGGCGCTGGCGCTACTCAGTCATCCGAACATCGTCACGATCCATGACTTCGGTGTGGCGGAGGGGACCCCGGGTGCGCCCGGAGGAGGGTTTTACTTCCTGCTGATGGAGTTCGTCGACGGGGTGAACCTGCGGCAGGCCATGCGGGCGGGTCGGTTCACGCCGGAGCAGGCGTTGGCGATCGTTCCGCCGGTCTGCCTCGCCCTGCAGTACGCGCATGAGCGCGGCATCGTGCACCGCGACATCAAGCCCGAGAACCTGCTGCTCGATCGCGAGGGACACATCAAGATCGCGGATTTCGGCATCGCCCGGATGCTGGGGGGCGGAGGCGGAACCGATGTGTCGGCTGGGAGCGTGCCGGCCGGAGTGGGATCGGGGCCGACGGCGGGGACGGCCACGCGGGTGACGGCGGCAGGGACGCCGCAGTACATGGCCCCCGAGCAGCGTGAGCCAGGGCAGGGGGATCATCGGGCCGACATCTATTCGCTGGGGGTGGTGCTGTATGAATTGCTGACGGGGGAGTTGCCGGGAGCGCGACTGGATCCGCCGTCGACGAAGGTGGAGATTGATGTCCGGCTGGATGGGGTTGTGTTGAGGGCGCTCGCGATCCAGCCGGAGATGCGGTACGCGACGGCGTCGGAGTTCCGGACGCAGGTGGGAGCAGTCGCGTTCGGCACGGCCGCAGGTGCCCGGCGGGAGTCGGTGCATCCCGCGACCCGGCTGATCCGGGCCTCGATGGGATTCCTGTACCGGCCGGAGGAGTTGGAAACATTCGGGGGCCAGATGTTGCCGGGGTCGCGACGGGGGCAATGGGTGCTGGAAGATGAACGGCTGACCTTCCTCCGGGAGGGACAGCAGACCGTCATTCCGCTCGCGGCGATCCGGGATGTCAGCATTGGGGATCTGCCGCGATCGATGAATCCGGCGGGGTTGGATCTGTTGCAGGTGACGTACGAGGAATCCGGGCGTGAGGTTCGCGTCGTGCTGTTGGTGGCTCCTGGCTGGTTTGCCTGGCCGTGGACGTGGAATGCGGGCGTGGCGGAATGGGCGGAGCTGATCCGGAAGGCGGTGGTGGAACGGACGGGGCAGGAGCCGGCGCAGACGCCGCGGGACAAGCTGCCGACGGCGAAGAACGGGCGATGGGCGGTCTATCTCCTGCCGCTGGCGATTGCGGTGCCGGGCATGGTGACGTTCCTCTTGCTGGCACTGAGCCGGAACCCGCCACGCCGGGACAGTTTGCTGCTGTTCGTGACCAGCTTGCTGATGATCCCACTCGGCACCTACGCCGGGACGTTGGGGTTCTTCCGGCTCATGCGGCGGTGGTCGGACAATGGGAAACCCTCCCGCCGGGCAGGACTTTGGACCCTGATCGCGGCCGGAGGGGCGATCCTTGGTGTGGCCGCGACCCTCTGGATCCTGCTGTTCCGGCCTTGGGCTTCCATTCACGCCCCACCATCGGAACCCATGCCGATGCCAACTGCGGTCGAAGCCCGGCAGGAGTCGGTGCCATGAACGCGCCGGAATCCGATGCCTTCGTCACCACCCGCTGGACGCAGGTGCTGGCGGCGCGCGGCGGGAGCGAGTCAGCGCGGGTGGCGCTGGGCGAGTTGTGCGGTGCGTATTATCGGCCGGTGCTCGCGTTCCTGAGGCGGACGGGGACCGGGGCGGAAGAACCGGAGGATGTGGCACATGCCTTCTTCGCGGAGTTGCTGGGCGGGGACGGGCTGGGCGGGGTGGATCGTGGGAAAGGTCGGTTCCGGTCCTATCTTCTCGGGGCGTTGAAGCATTTCGTTGCCAACCGGCATCGTCGGTCGGCCCGGAAGCGGCATGGGGGCGAGGTCGAGCACGTACCGATCGACGGCGGGGATGCGGAGTCCGGGGAGAGGATCCTGGACCTTGCGGCACCGGAGTTGGAGGTGCTGTTCGATCGTGAGTGGGCGTTCACGGTGGTCGAGGGGGCGCTGGCGCGGTTGCAACGCGAGGCGGCGGAGTCCGGAACGGCGGCTCAGTTCTCCGTGCTGAAGGCGTGGCTGTCGTTCGGGGACGAGCCGGGATCGCAGGCCGACGCGGCGGCGAAGCTGGGTTTGAACGAGGGTGCCGTGAAGGTGGCGATCCATCGGCTGCGTCGAAGGTTCCGCGAGATCGTGCGGATGGAGGTGCGGCAGACCTTGCCGGAGGGCCTGTCCGTGGAGGAGGAGGTGCAGAACTTGATCGTGGCGTTGTCGGGTCCGACTGGAAGGGGGTGAGACGAGGTCACGAGGCAGTGGCTGGAACTCGCCTCCTGACGTCTTCGGCTACGGGGTCAGGCGGTGGGGGGCGCTGTACGTGTTGAAGCGGTGGTCGCGGAGGAATCCGACGAGGGTCTGACCGGAGGCGCGGGCGAACTCGACGGCGAGGCTGGACGGGGCGGAGACGGCGGCGACGAAGGCGATGCCGGCCGCGAGGGCTTTCTGGATGACTTCGAAGGAGACCCGTCCGGAAAGGAGGAGGACGTGCTGTCGGAGCGGGAGCGCGCCTTGAAGGACGGCGTGTCCGATGACCTTGTCGACGGCGTTGTGGCGCCCGATGTCCTCGCGCAGGACCCGGAGGTTCCCGCTGAGGTCGAACAGGGCGGCGGCATGGAGCCCACCGGTGGAATCGAAAGTGGCCTGTGCGGACCGCATGCGGTGCGGCAGCGAGAGCAGCCACTCGGGCGTGACGGTGAAGGTGTCGTCGATGGGCGGATGGCTCTGCCGGACGGCCTCGATGGCGGCCTTGCCACACAGGCCGCAGGAGGAAACGGCGAACACGTGCCGGGTCAGGCGCGCGAAGTCGACGAGGAGGTCGGGGCGAAGTTGGACGTCGAGGACCGAGCCATGCGG
>JAIXZE010000264.1 GCA_027489875.1 Verrucomicrobiales bacterium | reverse complement strand
GTCCCGACGAAAGCCGGATGAGGGAAATCTTCATGTCCGGTTTGACGAGGGAGAGGGGAGACACGGTCATTGGTCCTTGGACCTCTCAATCCGTGCTCTCCTCTCTACTCTACCGTGAGTCTCCTTTCCGCAGCCAGCCGTCGGCATGAACCTCACGCCCGCTTTGCTCAAGACGCCCCACCACAACTTGGCCTTGGCAGACGCAGGAGCGACTGGCAATTTCACAACGTCTCGGACGTGCGTGCGTCAACAGCCGCGGTCGGCATCCAGTTCATCTTCGATGCCCCGCAGCCGACGCCACCGCCCCCCGGGAAACGCAGTGGTCGCCAGCTTAGCTCAGCGGCAGAGCAACGGTTTTGTAAACCGTGGGTCGTCGGTTCAATCCCGACAGCTGGCTCCAGTGCTCTTCTGATCTTCGCCCCCTCACGCCCTCGCGTGAGGCATTCCGTGCCCCAGACCGGCCTTGGTTAACGCGAAGAACCGACCCTCTACGGAAAGGGTGTTTTGCAGTAATGAACTGGCGGTCTGCCGCTCGTCTACGTTCGTCAATGCATGCGCCGGGTGAGGGCACCCGGCCTACAGCTCCGTGGCTCCTCATCAACGAATGGGGACCGCAGCAAGAGGTGCCCCGTTCTGGACCTGGCCCGAGTTTGGCGTTTCGCCGGGGCGACGGTTCGTTACGCTCCGCCCATGAAATCCCGCTGGTGGCTGCTCTGGATGCTCGTTCCGTTGACTGGGTGCTTCGCCGTGCCGCGGTCCGGTGGCGGCGGCGGGACGGAGCTGCAGTTGCGTCGACAGGAACGGGACGGGGCAGGGAACTGGAAGACGGTGACCCGCACGGCGCAGTGGGACCCGCGTCGGACGGCGGTGATCGTGTGCGACATGTGGGATGACCACTGGTGCCAGTCGGCATCGGCGCGGGTGGGGGAGTTGGTTGGACCGATGAACGGGTTCCTGGCGGAGGCGCGCTCGCGCGGGATGCTGGTCATCCACGCTCCCAGCAGCGTCACGGGATTCTACGACGGGACACCGGCGCGCGAGATGGCCCGGAAGGCGCCGTTCGCCGCGACACCCGTCCCGCTCGCGACGGCGGAACGCTGGGGAACGCGCTGGTGCTGGCCGGATCCGACCCGGGAATCGGTGCTGCCCATCGACGACTCCGACATGGGTTGCTCGTGTTCCGGGACCAAATGCACGGTGCGGGAAGCGTGGAAGCGGCAGCATGCGGGGATCGTCATCCAGCCGGGGGATGCGTTGACCGATGACGGGCAGGAGACCTGGAACCTGCTCGCGCAGCGCGGCGTCGATCATGTGATCCTGTGCGGCGTGCACCTGAACATGTGCGTCCTCGGGCGGCCGTTCGCGATCCGGCAGATGGTGCGACTCGGCAAGGATGTCGCACTGGCCCGGGACCTGACGGACACGATGTACAACCCGGAGCGGCCGCCCGGTGTCGATCACTTCATCGGCACCGACTTGGTGGTCAGCCATGTGGAGCGCCATTGGTGCCCGAGCTTTGTCAGTAGCGATCTTACGGGCAGGAAGCCGTTCCGGTTTGCGGGGGATGGGAGGAAGTAGGAGGTGCAGTCAACATGGATCAGGCAGTGGGATCCACTCTCCGCTCCTACGGCTCGGGAACCAGGGTCATTCCGGAGCTAGTTGGAGTCGGTGGGCAGGACCGGCGTCCCCAGGACGGCTCTGAAGCCGATGACATAGAAGTCCTGGTTATCGACGCTTCTCTCACTCAGCCATAAGCGGCTTGCAGAACGGAGCGCAAGGGGGCCGAAACCATTTTGGGAGGTGGTTTCCCGAACGGCGCCTCCGCGAACTGCGCGAAAGGACGAGGCATTCGGGAAGGGGTCGGTCTGTTCCCACAACGGATAGGGGAAGGGACCTGCGTCGAGGCACCATTCGGCTGCATTGCCGTGGACATCGAAGAGACCCCACGGATTCGGCAGGAGGCTTCCGACGAATTGCAGGCTGTTGGTGGGCATGTCCGGTCCCCACCCGTATTTGGGCAAGTCCAAGGGGTTGTTTCCGAAGCTGAAGGTGGTTTCGGTTCCGGCGCGTGCTGTGTATTCCCACTCACCCTCGGTCGGGAGCCTGTAGATGAAACCTGGGGGCAACCTTCCTGCTGCTGCCTCGGCCTGCGTGACGAGGTGGCAGTAGTTCGTGGCGTCGCGCCAGGTCATGCGAGCGGCTGGAAAGCGTGGGTCTGTCAGCGCTCCGGGATTCCGCTTCATCACGTCCCCGTATTGTCCCGCGGTTGTCTCTGTGCGGCTGATCCAGAACCCCCGTGTGATGACCACCGGGTGCTGGATCTCGTGGCTGGCGAAACGACCGTCCTCGCCGAGGGGACTCCCCATGATGAATTGCCCCGGAGGGATCCAGACAAACCCTGGTGGCCTTCCGGCGGGCTCGCCATTCGTCGTCACGACCCGGTAAAGACGTCGGACTCCGGCCGGTGCGGTGATGTCGAGGATGACGGTCGGTTGGTCGCCCAGGAGGACATTCGTCAGCAGGTTCCACTGGCCCGGGGAGATCAGGTCATCGGACCACTGAACGGCGTTCGTGGTGCCTCGCATGCCGGTGATGGTCAACCGCGGCACCGTGTCGATCTGGAGGACGGCGGGCTCGATCGAAGCTGGGGGACTGGCGATGGAGACAGCCGGGGTGGAGGAATACCCATCTCCCGGAGCCGTGACGACAACGGACGAGACGGAGGTTCCCGTCAGGACGGCGACCGCAGTGGCTCCGGTTCCACCTCCGCCTACGAACGTGACGAGAGGAGGGAAAGGATAGCCGTCACCACCGTCCACCACGATGACTCCTGAAACCTGACCGGACGTCACCGTTGCCGTGGCCAAGGCTTGGCGGCCCGCTTCGGCCCGCAGCATCAGGAGGAGCAGCGAGACCACGGCGCTCAGGAGGAGTCGGGTTTGCATGTTCCTATCGTTGCCGGTGTTGGCATCCGATGGAAGAGGGAAAACGAAGCGTTGTGATCAACGCCGGAGAGGAGGGGAGAACGCGTCCAAAACATGCGAAGACGGGCTTAAAGCGCGTGTTTGCGGGAGAACTTGAAGGGTCCTCATGAAGGAGGAAACGGCTCTCCGTGCGACGCGGAGAATCATTCCGGTTTACGGGAGATCGGAGGAAGAAAGTAGCCTTCGCCATCGCGGGAACCGTTGGCCGGCTCTTGGCTCAGGCCGTGGTGAGGCTGTAGCTGGTGCTCCGTCCGCCGGCGGCATCCCGGACGAGGATCCCGAGTTCGACCAGTTCAAGCATGTCCCGGAGCGCGGTGTCTTGCGAGCACTTGGCCAGCTTCGCCCACTTGGACGACGTGAGCTTTCCTTCGAATCCATCCAGAAGTCGGTTGAGCAACAGCCGTTGGCGCTCATTGAGCGGCCGTGTTCCATGCGTCTGCCAGAAGTTCGCCTTGCGGAGGACGTCGCGCAGCGTGGTCTCCCCGCTGTCAATGGCCCTTCCCAGGCAAGCGAGGAACCACTCCAGCCATGGGGTGATCTGGAGTCCGCCTTTCTGGGTCGTTTCCAGCGTGTCGTAGTAGGCCGTTCGCTCCAGACGGATCTGCGCCGACATGCTGTAGAACCGGAGCGGGCTCCGCTCGGACCGTGCCAAGGCCATGTCCGCGATCGCCCTCGCGATTCGTCCGTTGCCGTCCTCAAATGGATGCAGCGTGATGAACCAGAGGTGGGCGATACCCGCCTTGAGCACGCCGTCCAAGCCGTCCTTGCGCTCGAACCACTCCAGAAATGCGGCTGTTTCCGGCCCCAGTCGATGGGCGGCGGGTGCTTCAAAATGCACCCGCTCCCGGCCGAATCCACCGGAGACGACCTGCATCGGTCCGGTTGCATCTTTGCGCCATTGGCCGACGAGGATCTTCTGCATCCCACCGTAGCCGGTGGGGAACAGCGCCGCATGCCAGCCGAACAGACGTTCGGCCGTGAGCGGGGACGGATGGTTCTGGGTGGCGTCGAGCATCATCTCCACGACTCCGTCGACGTGGCGGTCCGCGGGGGCGAGTGCCCCAACGTCCATGCCCAACCGTTGGGCGATGGAAGACCGCACCTGGGCGCGATCGAGGAGTTCACCCTCGATCTCCGAGGACTTCAGCACGTCGAGGGTCAGTGTTTGCAGGGAAGCTTCCGCCTGCAGGGGGAAGCCCAGCGCATCCATCCGCCCGAGCAGGCGACCTTGCCGATGCCGCACGTCTGCGAGTTGCCCGGACAGCCGTTCGTGGTTCCAGGCAAACTCCGGCCAACCCGGCAAATCATGGATGTAGCGTCCCATCTCTTCACCCGCGGGCCGCAAGACTACCGAAGTGGCTGGCGGTCGCAATGCTGATCACCGCAGATTGTGCGGAGATTAAGCGGGCTATTCACCGCATGGCTGGGGGTGCGGGTGTTGTGGAGAATGAGGAAATCGGCTGCGGTCTTCACTTCCGCAGAAAGAACGGTGGAGGCGGGGGGAGTTGAACCCCCGTCCCTGGCAAGGCAGCCCGGACCGACTACATGCTTAGCCCACCGGGATATCTCAATCCTGCAGTCAGGGGTGGACGGCCATCTGCAGGACCCAGCTCGCATGGAACTGTCGGCCCCAGACGCGCGAACTCCGAATGGGGACCCCACCCGCTAAAGGCGTTCCGTCCCGTCAGCGGGTGTCACGGGCGAAACGTCACGGCACTTTAGGCCGCGAGAGCCAACTCTTCGTTAGCAGTTATGTTTTGGTCCGATGTTTTACGAGGCCAACGAACCATCCTCGGCATGCCGTCCCGGACGGGATTCCCAGGTCGAAACCAGTACGCCCCCGAACCGTTACTGACGTGGTGACCATCGGGCCGTGAGGGGTGAGGGGCAAGGGGGAAGTTTGTGGGGGGAGTTGCCAGATGCCAGTTTCCAGATTCCAGAATCGAAAAGGACCGAGTTCGATCCCGATCCCGATTGCGATCCCGATACCGAAGAGGATCCCCAAGAGGATACCCCGTTCGATGGAGTGGCCGTGTCGCGACGCGTCCGGCGCTTGGGGATTCCGGTATTCCACCTTGCGACGCAAGGGTCCGTGCTGATAGCTTCCAGAAACTATGGCGGCCATCGGGCGCTTTCAAAAAGGAGACGACATTTTCCATGCCAAGGTTGTGGACGGAGAGATTTTCCGTCTCAACGGCGACGTGTTCGGCTCCCCCTCGTTCGACAAGAAACCAACGCCGCTCAAGGGGGTGAAGACCTTGGTGCCGGTGGTGCCGTCGAAGATCATCGCGGTCGGGTTGAACTATGCCGATCACGCCCGTGAATCCGGCAAGCCGCTGCCGAAGGAGCCGTTGTTCTGGCTGAAGGCACCGACGTCGCTGATTCCGGACGGTGCGAAGATCGAGATTCCCTTTCCGGTGCACCGGAATGATTTCGAGGCGGAACTGGCCATCATCATTGGCCGGCGGGTCCGGAACGTGACGCCGGCAGCGGCGGCGCGCTACATCTTCGGGTACACGGCGTCGCAGGATGTGACGGATCGCACGATCCAGGCGTCGGAGAGCCAGTTTGCCCGTTCCAAGTCCTTCGACACGTTCACGCCGCTCGGGCCGTACGTGGAGACGAAGATCGATCCGCATGACCTGAGCATCCAGCTGTTCCAGAACGGCCAGCTCCGTCAGAACGGCAACACCAGCCAGCTGATCTTCAACTGCTTTGATCTGGTGAGCTTCATTTCGACCAACATGACCCTGCTTCCGGGCGACGTGATCCTGACGGGAACACCGTCCGGCGTGGGCCCGATCGAGTCTGCGGACCGGTTGGAGGTGCGCATCCAGGGGATGGCGCCGCTGGTGAACACCGTGAAGTAAGCTGATTCCCGATGATCGACGTGCCCGGATGATTCCGGGCCTTTTTTTCATCCAACCCCGTTTTTGCCGGGAATCATCCCGGTTTCCCTGGTTTCCGACATCTCCCTTTTCCCATGCGCTGGTCTCAAACGTTCGTTCCCACCCTCAAGGAATCTCCGTCGGATGCGGAGATCACATCCCACAAGCTCCTCCTGCGTGCCGGTCTGGTCCGGAAGCTGACGGGCGGTCTTTACACCTTCCTGCCGATGGGGCTGCGGGTGCTGCGGAAGATCGAACAGATCATCCGTGAAGAGATGAACCGGGCCGGGGGCATCGAGGTGTTGATGCCGGCGTTGCAGCCGCCCGAGATCTGGCAGCAGTCGGGGCGGTACGAGACCGCCCGGGACGTGCTGTTCAAGGTGAAGGACAGCGCCCAGCGCGAATGGGTGCTCGGCCCGACCCACGAGGAGGTCATCACCCATCTGGCGGCATCGGAGATCAATTCGTACCGGCAGATGCCGAAGAATTTCTACCAGATCCAGACCAAGTTCCGGGACGAGATCCGGCCCCGGTTTGGCCTGATGCGCGCGAAGGAGTTCATCATGAAGGACGCCTACTCCTTCGATGCGACCGACGAGGGCGCGATGGCGAGCTACCGTCGGATGTACGATGCGTACACGCGCATCTTCAGCCGGTGCGGGTTGAAGGCGTTTCCGGTGGAGGCGGACACCGGCGTGATCGGTGGCAATTACTCCCACGAATTCATGGTGCCGGCGGAGACGGGCGAGAATGACGTCGTCTACTGCGAGACCAGCGGCTACGCGGCGAACATCGAGAAGGCGACCAGCCGCGGTCCGTTGCTCGTGACCCCGTCCGCGTCCACCGGAGCGGCTCCGGAGAAGTTCGCAACGCCGGGCGTGGTGACCATCGAAGCCCTGACAGCGGCTCCGTATGGCGTCGAAGCCCATCGGCAGATCAAGACCCTGGTCTACGTCGCGGATTCGGATGTCATCCTGATCCTCCTGCGCGGGGACGACCAACTGAACGAGGCCAAGCTGATGGCGCGCACCGGCGCGATCCAGGTGCGGCCGGCAACCCCGGAAGAATGCGCCTCGACGCTCGGGGCGCGTCCCGGGTCGCTGGGTGCGGTCGCGGGCGTTCCGGCGAAGGTCAAGGTGTACGCCGACGATGCGCTTCGCGGCGCGTCCGGAATGGTGACGGGCGCGAATGACGACGGGTTCCATTACCGGCACGTGGATATCGAACGCGACATCCGGGTCGGGCAATGGGCGGATTTCCGGACGGTGCGGGCTGGGGAACTTGCGGTGGCTTCGGGTCAACCGTTGAAGATCCGGCGCGCGATCGAGGTGGGCCACGTCTTCAAGCTGGGAACCAAGTACAGCGAGAAGATGGGAGCGATGTTCCTGGCGGAGAGCGGACAGCGGTTCCCCTGCGTCATGGGATGCTACGGCATCGGGGTCACCCGGACGCTTCAGGCCGTGATCGAGCAGTGCCACGATGACAACGGCATTTCGTGGCCGCTGGGTGTCGCGCCTTACCAGGTCTGCCTGACGCCGTTGTCCGTGATGGCTGGCAGCCAGCCCCTGGTTCAGGCCGAGAAGCTGTACGCCGAACTGACCGCGGCGGGCATCGAGGTGCTCATCGACGACCGGGATGAGCGCCCGGGCGTGAAGTTCAAGGACAGCGAACTCGTGGGCTTCCCGCTGCGCGTGAACCTGGGCGAGAAGTCGCTCGCGAAGGGCGAGATCGAGATCAAGCCGCGGAACGGGGCGATGTTTGCGGTGCCCATCGATCAGGCGACGACCCGCGTGCTCGAGTGGTTGCGTCAGCAGGCGGCTCCGGCGGTGGGGTGAGCCAAATCAAAGCCACAAAGCCGCCAAGCCGCGAAGGGGAAGGTCGACGAGACGCCAAGTTCGCGAGCAGCGGAGTCCGGGGGGGCTTCGTGGTTCGCGGTGGATGTTCCGATCCTGTTGGGATCAAGACGGGTGATGGTTTGGTGGAGCGGGTTTTCTGAGGGATGGCAATGGGGGATGCATAATTGTTGCCGCAGTCGGCGTCTTCCCTGTTGCGTTGGGACAGTACAGGCATGTAAGTGTTTTCCTGACAGCTGGACTCCGGCGGGGATCAGGGCAAGCGGGTCGGTTGTCTCAGCTTGCACCTGACGTATGAAACACACACAGAACACCTACCCTGACCTCCAACACGCGTTCTGCGCGCGCTACCGATGCTCCCCGGACGCCTTCGTCCGAAAGGCCTTCTGGAAGGGGCTTCCATTCCATGCCTGGCTGCTCGCTCCGTTTGTTGGCGGCATCCAGCACCCGCGATATCAACACGACGTCGAAGTCCTCAAGACCATCGGTGAGGCGTCGTCGCTGGACGACCTGAACCGGGCGCTGGATGAATTGTGGAGTTTGCAGGAACTCAACCGCGACTGGTTCAGCAGCCTGCTGCGACTGCGTTCCTCAACCGTGCGCTTGTCCGTCTTGTTCACCCCGTTGCTCGATGGGGTGGAGACTGTGGTTCCGGCCATTCCGACAGCGACCGAGGCGGCGGCGGTGGGGCCTGCCGTTCTGGATGTGCGGCATCGTTCCTCGGAGTTTGCGCCCCAGCGGTTGCGTCGGGCCTTGCGGATTCACGGAGCGGTGACGGGCGGACAGGAGATCGACAAGGTCCTGACGCAGGAACAGATCTCGCGCCGGGAGTTGGAGGAACTGCTGGCGGAGTTTGCCCTGCTTCGTGCGGAGGTTGGCTGGTTGCAGTCCTATCTGCGGGAGCGCCGTGAGCTCGAAGAGCGCCGCTCGATGAAGCAGGGGTTGCACTCGGCGTCGGCCGCCTGAGCGTTCGAATTTTCTGGGAGTGGCTTTGGTCGCCGGAGATTGCATTCTTGCCCGGTGAAGTTGCTGTTCATTGGAGACATCGTGGGGGAACCGGGGCGTCGCGCCGTGCGGACGCTGCTGCCGGTGTTGCGGGAGCGGTTCGGGTTGGAGTTCGTGGTGGCCAACGCCGAGAACTCGGCCGGAGGGAATGGAATCACGGCTGCGACGGCGCAGGAGATCTTCATGGCGGGCGTGGACGTGATCACCAGTGGCGACCACGTCTGGGACCAGAAGGAGATCGTCGGACTGCTGGCCAAGGACCCGCGCGTGTTGCGCCCTGCGAACTATCCACCGGGCGTGGTGGGATCGGGCACGGTGATCATCGAGCGGCCGTCGGGGCCGCCCGTTGCCGTACTGAACCTTCAGGCGCGCACCTTCATGGCGCCGTTGGAGAACCCGTTCCTGGTGGCGCAGGCGGAGGTCGAGCGGTTGCGGGCGCAGACGCCGGTGATCTTCGTGGATTTCCACGGGGAAGCGACGTCCGAGAAGATCGCGATGGGGCGCATGCTGGATGGCCGTGTGAGCGCGGTGATCGGCACGCACACGCATGTGCAGACCGCGGATGAATGGCTGCTGCCCAAGGGAACGGCGTACCTGAGCGACGCCGGGTTCACGGGCCCCCACGACAGCGTGCTGGGACGCGAGGTGGAGCCGATCATCAAGCGTTTCCTGACCCAGATGCCGCAGCGGTTTGACGTGGCGTCGGGCCGGATCCTGTTGCAGGGCGCGGTCGTGGACATCGATGAGGCGACGGGATTGGCGCGCTCGATCGTCCGGGTGTCGGAGGCGTTGGGGGCGTAGGATCACATGGCTCCCGCTCTCCATCTTCGACGTTGGTGGTGGGTGGTGGCGTCGGTCGCCGGGATCGGGCTGGTGGCTTGGTACGTCTGGTGGTCGACCCGACTGTCGAGGGTGGTGGATCGGGTGTTGACCATGCAGTCCGCCTTGCAGCAGGCGTCTGCCTTGGCGTCGGCCACGGAGCGGATTCCCGACGCGTGGGTACCCGATCTGACCTGGGAGGTGGTTCGGGACGATACTGAGATCGAAGCTTTGAGGATCTGGGTCCAGAGCCGGATTCCGTCGAAGCTGATTCCGCCATCCATCCGGTATCCCGGGGCGGATCTGCGGCGGGACCGTGCGCTGGGCGCCCTTGTGGCGGGCCGCGACGCGAGCGAGGTCATGCGGGCGCTGGAGTTGGCGTATCCGAAGGCACCTCCCAACGGAGCCCAGTTCCTCGTGATACTCTACGACGCGATCAGCGATTGGGAGGACTCCGGGCGTCGCTCGCTCTTCCTGACGGCATCCCGAAATCCTGACCCCCAGGTTCGATTGGCGTCGGTGGCCTTGGTGGCGGGCAACCTGAATACGGGAAAGAACAGGGATCGGAGCGATGGACCTGCATGGGATCGGCTTCGTGAAATGCTGGATGACCAGGTGTCGGTGGTCCGTGAGGCGGCGGGTCTGGCCCTGGCGGAGTCCGCAGCCAAATGAGCTTGGAGAGTCATCCGGACGCATCCGGAAGGGCAATCAAGCCATCTGGAGCCCGAACGGAACGAAGGGCTTGAAGTCGGCCAGATTCAAGGTGGCGAGAGGTTGCTGTGCGAGCATGGCAGTAGCGGCAATGATGCAATCGTTCAACGAACGGGATCGACGGCCGGTCTCGTTGAAAAGCCGGGCTGCGAGCATGGCGATGGTTTCGTCCACCGGATGGATACGGTGCAGGATGGCGCGGGATGCCTGTTCTTCGGACGGCAGCAGGGGGCCGCTCAGGTACTCGGCCCAAGCGATTGCGGACGCATGCAGAGGTTCTCCCTCGATGATCCATTTTTCGACCTGAAGGGCTGCGGGCGTGCCCGACCGGGTGCTCCCAATCAGGAAATTGGTGTCGAGGAACATGGGCGGCCTGCTGCTCAACGCCTCGAATCGCTGGCCGTTTTGATCCAGGCATCCGTATCCACACGTCGGGAATCGACGCTCTGTTGCAGGTCTCGGAGCGCGCGAAGTCGCTGGGCGGACTCGGGCGGCAGTCTGGCGAGGATTTCGTCCCAATGGCCATCGTGGGGAGGATTGCTGACGGGCCCGGAGGCAGGGGACGCGCCGCCGATGGCTCCTTCCAACAGGTGGATCGTTTCGCTGTTGAGGGATCGACGATGGGCGGCTGCACGCTTCTTGAGCTGCGAATGGAGTCGCGGGGGCACGTTCTTTATCAGGAGCGAAGCCATGGTATCGGAACGGTATCGGTTCTTCTGCGGGCGTCAAAACTTGAAACTCCCCATGCGTCCGGGGACGTGGTTTCATCGCGCCCCGTTTTATGGATGATACGAATTCGTTGATCGAGCAGCGCCGCGCCAAGTTGGCGGCGCTTCAGGAACGCGGCATCAACCCGTTCATGAACAAGTTCACGCCGGACATCGGCTGTGGCGAGGCTCGGGCGAAATTCGAGGCCGGTGAACTGGCGGACGGTGCGACGGTGGCGATTGCCGGACGCCTGACGGCGCACCGGGACATGGGCAAGAGCCAGTTCATCGACCTGAAGGATGTGTCGGGTCGGGTGCAGGTCTACGCGCAGAAGCAGGCGTTGGGGGATGACGCCTTCGAGATCTTCAAGCACCTCGACATCGCGGATTTCATCGGGGTGAAGGGCACGATCTTCCGGACGCGGACGGGTGAACCGAGCATCAAGGCGGAGTCGTTCGTGATCCTGTCGAAGGCGCTGCGTCCGCCGCCGGCCAAGTGGCATGGCCTCGAAGACACGGAGGTCCGGTATCGCCAGCGGTACCTCGACCTGATCGCGAACGACGACGTGAAGGACGTGTTCCTGAAGCGGTCGGCGATCGTGCGCGAGATCCGGAATTTCTTCCATGGGCGTGGCTACGTCGAGGTGGAGACCCCGATGATGCAGGCAATCCCGGGCGGTGCGGCGGCCCAGCCGTTCAAGACGTGGCACAATGCGCTGGGGTGCGAGTTCTTCATGCGGATCGCCCTGGAGCTTTACCTGAAGCGATTGCTGGTGGGCGGCGTGGACAAGGTGTTCGAGATCGGCCGGAACTTCCGCAACGAGGGCCTTTCGCGCCGGCACAACCCGGAGTTCACCATGCTGGAGGCCTACGAGGCCTACGGCGACTACGCGACCATGATGGACACGGTCGAGTCGCTGATCCGGCACGTGGCCCAGAAGGTCCTGGGAACGCTGGTCATCGAACACAAGAACGCGCAGGGCGAGGTCTACAAGACCATCGATCTCACGCACTGGCGTCGGGTTTCGTACAAGGATCTCGTGCGCGAGAAGGCCGGTGAAGACTGGTTCCGGGTGACGCCGGAGGAACGTCGGCGTCGGGCGGTGGAAGACCTGAAGCTCGGGGGCGACATCGCGGCGGCGTACGAGGATTTCGAGGTGACGGGCGCGGTGTTCGAGAAGTTGGTGGAGCCGACCCTCATCCAGCCGACCTTCGTGACGCACCTGCCGAAGGAATTGGTGCCGCTCGCGAAGTTGTCGCCGGAGGATCCGACGACGGTCGAGGTCTTTGAATGCTGCATCAACGGCCAGGAGATCTCGCCGGGGTACACCGAGCAGAACAATCCGATCGAGCAACGCGAACGGTTGGAGCAACAGGCGGGCGGCGAGCAGCAGAAGCTCGACGAGGACTTCCTGGTGGCGCTGGAGCACGGCATGCCGCCGGCGGGCGGCATCGGCATCGGCATTGACCGCCTGTGCATGATGCTGTTGGGCCAGGAGAGCATCCGGGATGTCATCCTGTTCCCGCAGCTGAAGCCCAAGGCCTGAGGCGGAGATTGGGACAGGATTGGTCCACAGATGGTGTGGTCCACAGATTACACAGATTCCACAGATGGGGTGGAGGTGTGGTCCACAGATTACACAGATTCCACAGATGGGGTGGAGGTGTGGTCCACAGATTGCACAGATTCCACAGATTGTGGTGGGGCCACCGGTTCCACAGACGGGTGGAGACAATCAGGGGAGTCAAAGGTTGCTCGTGAGGGGGCACCCCCCCCGGCGTTGGGTGGACAGTTCATCCGCAGGTTGGGTACGCGACTTTTCAACCTCACGGAATCTGTGAAATCTGTGAAATCTGTGGATGGTAGATGTCCCATCCATCCCCGAAATCCTTGGATTCGGGAGTCCTTTCGGTGGCGGGTCGTGTTCCGGCTGTTCGGTGGCTGCCGGGTGCGGTATCCGGTGGTCATGCTGAATCGGTGGATGGTCCTGCTTTGGTTGCCGTGGGCTTTGGCGCTGGGTGCCGAGCCCACCTTGGTGGAACGACTCGGGTATCCGGCGGGATCGCGGTTGCTCATCATCAACGGCGACGATGCCGGGATGTGCCATACGGCCAACGTGGCCACCATCGAGTCGATGGAAAAGGGCCTGATGACCAGCGCCACGATCATGGTGCCGTGTCCATGGTTCGGTGAAATGGTCCGGTACGCGAAGGCGCATCCGGACAAGGACTTTGGACTGCACCTTTGCCAGACCTCGGAATGGCAAGTGTACCGATGGGGGCCGGTGGCTCCGCGGGCGGAGGTGCCGGGGCTCATCGATCCGGACGGGTATTTCTGGCACGAGGTACCGCAGGTGTACGCCAGTGCGAAGCCGGAGGAGGCCTACATCGAATCGCGGGCGCAGGTGAAGAAGGCGCTGGCGGCCGGGATCGACGTGACCCACCTCGATTCCCACATGGGCACGCTCCAGTTGCACCCGGCGTATGTGGAACAGTACCTGAAACTGGCGGTGGAGTTCGATCTGCCGGTACGGATGGCGTCGCAGGCGACGCTGGAGAAGAACAACGGCGGGTCCATCCGGGCGGCGTTCGCGGCCCAGGGCATCGTCTTTCCGGATGATTTCATCTACGAGGATCTCAAGGACGAGCCCAGGGACGTGAAGGGGTACTGGATGCGGAAGCTGTCGGCGCTGAAGCCGGGCGTGACGGAACTCTTCATCCACGCGGGCCAGCCAACCGAGGAATTGAAGGCGGTCACGGGCAGTTGGCGGACGCGTTCGGAGGAGTTCGAGGTGTTTACCAAGGACTCGGAAATGCGGGCTTTGCTGGAGCGGGAAAAGGTGGTCCGGATCGGGTGGCGACCCTTGCGCGAGCTGCAACGGCGGGACCGGGCGGCCAAGCAGACTGGGAAGTGAGGTGGGGAAGGGGTGGAGGCATCGCATGGTTTCCAAGGTTTGGCCTTGGCAGTGCGACCCGGAAAACTTTCACTCGCCCCGCAACTTTCCCGGTTCGCCAACGATCAAGTGAGGCAGCTGGAATCACGATGGCATTCACGTCACTCAAGTCAGTCTTTGCCCGGGCAGCCCTTGCGAGTCCCGATCAGGTGGACTCCTGGTCACGGGCCTGGCGACTGGCGACCGACAACGGGTCGCTGGAACCCCGGCTGACCTTCTTCGCCCGCGAAGCCGGTCTTTCCGAGGACGGGTTCCTCCAGAAGCTGGCGGAATCGCTCGGTTGGCCCTACGTCGACATGAAGGGCGTGACCGTCTCCTCCGAGGTCTGCCGGCGGATCTCGACCAAGGTGGCCTTCCAGTATTTCGCGATGCCGATCGCGGTGGAGGACGATGTCCTGAAGGTGGCCGTCAGCGACCCGTTCGATGCCTCAATGCTCGGTGCGGTGCAGTTCGAGGCGCGGGGACCGGTTCAGTTCGTCCTCGCTCCTCGCGCAGAGATCGAGAAATCCCTGAAGCGGTACTACGGCGTCGGCGCCGAGACCCTGGATGAGATGGGCGAGGACGAATCGATCGATATCGAGATCGCCGACAGCCGCGAGATCACCGGCGATGACCAGGAAGCGTCGGTCATCAAGTTCGTCAACCAGGTCATCTGGGAAGCCTTCAAGGATCGGGCGACGGATATCCATTTCGAACCGTCCGAGGACGAGTTGCGCATCCGGTACCGCATTGACGGCATCCTGCACCAGACGCCGTTGCCCCCGCAGATCAAGCGGTACCAGGCGGCGCTGATCTCGCGCATCAAGGTGATGAGCGGGATGAACATCGCCGAGAAGCGCCTGCCGCAGGACGGCCGCATCAATGTCCGGATCAAGGGCGAGGAAATTGACATCCGCGTCTCGACGGTTCCGACGGTCTGGGGTGAGTCGGTGTCCCTGCGTCTGCTGACGCGTGGAAAGATCTTCTTCGGATTGGACCGGTTGGGCTTTGGAGAGAAGGAGGAAGCCCAGATCCGCGACATCATCGTGAAGCCCCACGGGATCTTCCTGGTCACCGGTCCCACGGGTTCCGGAAAGTCGACATCGCTGTACGCGTTCCTTTCCACGATCAACTCGGTGACGAAGCGGATCATCACCATCGAGGAACCGGTCGAGTACGAGTTGAAGGGCATCAACCAGATTCCGGTGCGTGCGGACATCGGGCTGACCTTCGCCGTGGGCCTGCGTCACATCCTGCGTCAGGATCCGAACGTGGTAATGGTCGGCGAAATCCGCGATCTGGAGACGGCAGAGATCGCCATCCGTGCCTCGCTGACGGGTCACCTGGTGTTCAGCACGCTGCACACCAATGACGCGCCCAGCGCGTTCACACGGTTGATCGACATGGGCATCGAACCCTTCCTGGTGGCGTCCTCCGTGGAAGCGGTGATGGCCCAGCGCCTCGTCCGGACGATCTGCAAGCATTGCAAGACGCCCCAGAAGGTGGATCACGATTACCTGGGCAAGATCGGGTTTCCGGCCGACCAGATTGATTCGACGACGTTCCTCAAGGGAGCGGGTTGCGAGGAGTGTCGGCAATTGGGGTATCAAGGACGGACCGGCATCCACGAATTGCTCGTGATGTCCGAGGCGATCCGGCCGCTGGTGTTGAATCGGGCACCCGCAACGACGATCAGCGCCATGGCACGCGCCCAGGCCATGCGGACGCTGCGGGAGGATGGCTGGCGCAAGGTCCGGTTGGGACAGACGACGATCGAGGAAGTGCTGCGCGTGACCCAGACCGAGGAGCACGTGCGGGGGTTGATCGGGGATGAGAAAGCGGGGGTGCGATGAGCCAACGGAAGACCCGCGAGAACGTCTGTCATGTCCTCGTCGAAGGGGACAAAGCCGGTCAGGTCCTGATTTTCGAGCGCACCAAGGATGGGGTGAAGGAAGCCGGTCAGGTGGCTGTGCCCTCCGATGGGGCGGTACCCGCCAAGGTCGGGGCCCGCGACTGGCAATTGCTCCTCAAGCCGCGTCTGGACGTGGCGTGGATGAGTGGCGAGGACGTCTGCCTGCGGTTGATCGAACTTCCCACATCGGATCCGGCCGAGGTGGCCTCGATGGTGGACATCCAGTTGGAGAAGATTTCACCGCTGCCGCCGAGCCAGGTGGTGGCGGGCTTTGAGGTGTTGGGCGCTTTGCCGTCGGGAGGTGTCTCCGTACTGGTGGTGATTGCCCCACGGGCGGCGGTGGAGGCTCGGTTGGATGCCCTGCGGGCCCGGGGTTTCGTGGTGGATCGCCTCGACGTGGCCATGGCGCGGGAGTTGGCATCGCAGGCCACGGAGGATGGACTTTGGATCATCACGGATCCGGGCGGGACCCCGGGCTTGCTGATCTCCGCCTGGCGGACCGGTGGCCAGTGGCGTCAGGTGGACGTGTTGCGTATTCCCGCGGGTGACTCGGCGGGTGAGGTACTGGTTTCGTCGCTGACCCGGGTCGCCTGGGCTGCTGAGTTGGACGGGTGGTTGGGCGGCGGGGTTCCGCGGGTCCGATTGGTTACCGGCGACGCCATCGGTCGGCAGTTGGAGGGCCCGCTTTCGGAGTGGAGCGGACAGACGGTGGACCGCCGCAGCCTGCGCGAGGCGCGGGTGACGGCGGCGGACACCGCGCGGGAAGCGTTGGCAGGCCGTGGTTTGACGCTCGTTCCCGTGGAAACGGCCACACGGAACCGTCAGGCGTTCGTGGATCGGCTGTGGGTGCGCGGATTGGGTACGATTGGCGTGACCTATCTGGTGCTGGTGCTGGGTTACCTGGCGTGGCTGAACTACCAGAAGGGCATCCTCGAAGAGGAGAAGGTGAACCTGAAGGGCCTCGCCAACCATTACACCAACGCCCTTCGATTGAAGGATCAGGTGCTGATCCTCGAAGAGCAGGTGAACCTCCGGTTCGCCGCGCTGGATTGCTGGAAGGTGGCCGTCGAGAAGCTGCCCCCCTCGATGACGCTCACGGCGATGAATTTCGTGCGCGGCAAGACGCTGCGACTGGATGGAACGGTGGATCCTTCCGCCCGTGAAGATGTCACCAAGTACAACTCTGAACTGACGGCGGTGGAGGTCCGGGGACAACGGCTCTTCGGCACTGTGAAGCCGGCGCAACAGACCGTACGCGGGACCGTGGCGACGTGGAGTTTCGAGGCTGAGCTGAACCGGCTCGATTCAAAGGAGGGCAAATGACGGCATGGTTTGACCGCATGAACCTTCAGCCGCAGGAGCGGCGCATGGTGCTCGGCGCGATGGTCGTCATGGCGCTGTTGGTGAACTACTGGTTCGTCTGGCCCTACTTCCAGGAGTACAGCGAGGTGTCCAAGGGGCTCGACGAAACCCAGCGCATCCAGGGGCGCTACCTCTCGGAAACCACCAAGACCAACGCCTATCTGGTGAAGCTGCGCGACCTGCAGTCCCGGGGCGGTCAGGTGGCCAGCGATGACGCCGCCAACCAGCTGCAACAGACCATCAACAAGGCCGCTGCCAGCGCGGGGGTGCAGATCAACAGCATGATTCCGTCCACCGTTTCTGCTCGTGGCGCCAATGGTCAGACCAACCAGTTCTTTGATGACATCCAGGTGACCGTTTCCATGGTTTCCGGCGAGCCCGAGTTGGTCGATTTCCTGTACGAGCTCGGCGCCGGCGATTCGATGGTCCGGGTGCGTGATGTCTCGAACCTCCGGCTTGATCCCTCGCAGACGAAATTGCAGGCAACCCTGACGCTGGTCGCCAGCGTGCAGAAGAAGGCTCCCGTCCCCGTGGCGAAGCCGGCGACCGCTCCCAAACCCGCAGTTCCGGGGACGCGCCCGGCCACCACCAACCGTCCCCCGAAGTAAAGGATTCCCGTGAACGTGAACAAATTGGCCCTCTGGTTGGCCGCCATCGCCACCGCCGCGGATTTTGCCCTGGCCCAGGCTCCTGCGACCGCGATTCCCGCGCCGCCCCCGGCCGCCGCGACGGAAGCCAAGCCGGATTCGGTGCCGGCTACGACCCCGGCCACGACTCCGACGGCCCCGAACGTCACCCCGCCGGGCGTCCCCGTGCCGCGGCCGGCAACCAACCGTGTCGCGGTCCCCTCCCAATTCCGACGGACGGCGACCAATGCTGCCCCTGCTTCCAGCAGCGTCACTCCCCGGCCGGCTCCGGGGGGTGTGCCGGCCTTCCGGCCGGGTGCAGGTGTGCCGGGGGCCAATCCCGCACAACGACCTGGAACTCCCGCAGCTCCGGGTGCAGGTCCCGTCAGCGCTGCCGACCAGGAGGCGAACGATGCAGCGGTCGAGGCCGCAAAACTGGCCCGGGATTCGGGAGACCTGTCGAGTCTGGTCGAAGCGGCCAAGTTCCGGAACATGCCGCTGGAACAGATGCTGGACGCGTTCTACGCGCCGTTGACCGGCCGCACGGTCCTCCGGGGGCAGGGTCTGAATCTCCAGACGGCGATCACCTACCTTCCGACCAAACCGCTTTCCGTGGAGGAGACCATCCAGGCGATGGATACGGTGATGGCGCTGAACCAGATCACCACGATCCCCACGGGCGAGAACTTCATCCTCGTCGTGCCCTCGCAGCAGGCGATGCAGATGGGCGCGAAGTTCAGTTCCGGCGGGGCCACGAATTATGCGGAAGCCAGCCAGTTCGTGACGCACGTCGTCCAGGTGAAGCACATCGATCCCAAGGAAGCCGTTGAACTGGCCAAGGCCTTCGCCTCTGCCCAGGGCGCGAACGGCACCGTGGCGCTCGAAAGCACCAAGACCATCATCCTCCGCGACTTCGCCATCAACGTGAAGCGCATGATCGAGGTCATCGAGAAGGTCGATGTCGAGGTCGAGGACGAGTTCATCCTGGAGGTCATCCCCATCCGGTACGGCAAGGTCGAGGACATCCACCAGAGCCTGACCAGCGTGATCAGCGGCACGAGCGGCGGCGGTGGCGGTGGCGTGGGGGCGATGGGTACCGGATTTGGCAACCAGGGCGGATTCAACCAGGGCGGGTTCAACAACTCGCGACGCGGTGGCGGGATGAACCGCGGCGGAATGAACAATGGCGGTTTCGGCGGCGGTTTCGGCGGCGGTGGCTTCAACAACCGCAACGCCGGCGGTTTCTTCCAGAACGACGCCGACCGTCCGGTGCGCATTGAAGCCGATGCCCTCGAGGAATTGCGCGAATTCTTCCCGAACCAGGTGGCAGCTCCCGTGCGGGTCACCAGCCCTACGACATCCACCTCCGGTCAGACCTTCCAGAGTCGGTTGAACAGTGCGGGTCGTGGCGGGCAAGGGCAGGGGGGATTGGGAACGCTCGGCGAACTGAACCAGAACGCCAGCATCACCCCCGACCTGCGCTCGAACTCCCTGATCGTCTACGCCCGCAAGAAGGACATCGCGAAGATCAAGGAGGTCGTCTCCAAGGTGGACACCCTCCTCGCGCAGGTGCTCATCGAGGCGATCATCATGGAGGTGTCCCTGAACGACACCCTCAACTACGGCGTCACCGCCGGTCAGCGCCCGAAGCAGTTCAACGGCAACCCCAACGTGGTTGGTGGTGGCACGATGAACAACAACGGCAATACGCTCGGAACCGGGCAGTCCTTCCTCGGCGGGCTGTCTTCGTCAGCGACGAACTTTCCGTCTTCCTCCGGATTGTCCTACTTCATGCAGTTGGGGCAGAACTGGGACCTCGCCGCGAATGCCTTGGCCACCGACTCACGGGTGAACGTCGTCCAACGTCCGCGGGTGCTGACCTCCCACGCGACTCCCGGCAGCTTCCAGGTCGGTTCCGAAGTGCCCTTCATCACGGGAGCATTCAACGGCGGCAGTTTCGGCAACTCGACCCAGATCCAGCGCCAGTTCGTCGGTGTCTCCCTCGACGTGATCCCATTCATCACGCCGGACAGCCTCGTGGTGATGGAGATCAACCAGACCATCGACCAGCTCGGACCCAGCGTCCGCATCGATGGCAACGACGTTCCCTCCACGCAGACGCGGACGGCTTCCTCCACGGTCACCGTCCGCAACAAGGAGGCCATCCTGCTCGGCGGCTACATCACGTCGAACACATCCCGTTCCAAGGCGGGTGTTCCGATCCTGTCCAGCGTTCCAATCCTCGGAAACCTCTTCTCCTCCCGGTCGCGCAACGGAGCACGCACTGAACTCATGGTGCTGATGCGCCCGACCGTCCTTCCGACGCCGACCGATGCCGCCAACATGGCGGACGAGGAGCGCGCACGCCTGCCAGGCGTCCGTGTGGCCGAGCAGGAATTCGAACAGACGGAACGCGAGGAAAACCGCAAGGCCGACAAGCAGAACGCCGCCGCCAAGAAGCGCGAGCAACGCGAGAAGGAGAAGCGGTAGCGGGGGGAGTTCCCAGTCGCCAGTTCCCAGTTTCCCGCCTCGTGACCTCGTCGACTACGGTCGTAGCAGTCGACGTCAGGAGGCTGGGGAGGGAGTTCCCAGTTTCCAGAAAGCAGTTCGTATTCTCGGGGTGGCCTCGGGGCGGCGATGTCCTCACCGCCATTGGGAATGGCTCTGGAACGGCGACGAGGACGTCGCTACCCCGTTGCATGTGAACCAGGATCGCCCCACCACCCCACCGATCCGTCGCAACCCATGAGGCTTTTGCAAACTCGCGTCGC
>JAIXZE010000103.1 GCA_027489875.1 Verrucomicrobiales bacterium | reverse complement strand
GGAGTGCGCGTTGGACGAGGCAGGCCCAAGCTGGATGCATTGCCGATTCGGCTGGTTCCAAGAGTTTTTGAACAAGCCATGGAACATCATCGGCACGGACCAACGGCATTCTGCTGACGACGAGAAGCCATGCTCTTTCTGTGGGATTTGGCATCCCAGCGATTGCGATCTCCGTCAGGCAATGACGTAGGTCTGCATCTACCTCCAGCCGTGTCGCGAAGCTGGAACCATGTTCCTTCGGTTGACTGTCGCCTCTGATGCTTGGGCTGCATACGACTCCCACGAGCGCTTGAAGGACTTTGTTGTCGTGCAGATGCGCCACGCAGGCATCCAGCAGCTTGAAAACAAGGCTCCATGGGGTCTCATCGTCGTTGAATTCATTATCCTCGATTCGCTTTAGCCACTCCAGTCCGAGGACCACTCCATCCGGGCCCAACGCGAGGGGCCAGTCGCTTTTTTGGAACCTCTGGTATCTGAAATCGGAATCGTGAGTTTCTGGAACCAAAGATCCGAAAAGTTCTTCTGCTGTGAGGTACTTAGGCCAGCACGCCTCCAAACCGATTCCTCGAAGTGCCTGTTCCGGATCCGGACCGGCCTGCCCAAGTGCAAGGGGGCGGAGCGCCTTGAGGTCGTTCGTATCGCCAAGATCCGCCACCACCTGCGCGGCGAACTGACGCACCCGCATGTTTTCCTCCTCGGCCAACGCGATCCGGAGCAGGTCAGGGAGCAGTTCGCGGCATCCTTCCGATGTGACGATCTGAATGACGGTTTCGCGGGTATAGGAATCGAGGCGGGTGTCGGTCAGCCTCTCGCGCAGGGCCCTTGCCATCCCTGGGTAGCTGAGCTTCCGCCACCGCTTGTAGAGCGTCCACACGCCTTCGCTGAGACGATCTTCTTCGATGGCATCCAACACGGCTTTGAGAAGGCGTTCCTTGGTGCTGTCATCGACCACCGACAGATCGCTTCCAAGGAGGATCTCGGGCTGGATCTCAAGCAGGTGCCTGAACAGATCGGTCTCTGGCTTCGCAGCCCAGGCGGCAGTCTGATGCAACTGGGGCACCAGCTTGCCTTCTCCGTCGACGGGTGAAGTGAGCAGGTCGAGGATCTGCCTTGGTTTCAGTCCTTCCCGTTCGAGCCAACGGGCTGCGAGGAATTCGGCGTAAGTCTTGTGAGCCCACGTATAGAGGTTAGATCCTCGGGAGGTGAAAAGACCTGAATCCAGAACCAGCCGCAGTGCCGGCTCGGTGACCGCCGTGACACCCTTCGGAGTGGCGACCTGTTTGTCGGTTAAATCGGCAATGGACAGTGTCCCGGTAGGTCGTTCGATTTCAGAAGGGTTGGCCCAGACCTCCTGAAGCCCACCGAAGATCATCCCGGCGGCGATGTGGGATGCCACGGCCATCCGTTCCTCGATGGATAGACTGGGCCGGTGCTTGTCTTGGACGCGCTCTGGCAGATCCTCACAAAGTCGTCGGCAGCCAGCCTCGTAGATCTCGCGGAGGCTCTTTGGAAGCTGACGCTCCGACTTGGCCCAACTGGAGAGGAGGAATCGGAGCGTGAGGGGAGAGCGAGCGAAGGGGACGAGTTCGCGCGCGATCACCGCCTCCACGAAGGCATCGGCATCCTGCCCTTCGTCCCGAGCCGCCTGTACGACCTGCGAGTGGGTAAGGGGAGCGAGGATCAGGATTCTCGGAACATCGTCCCCCCACTTCTCAATCAACGCCGTTTCGAGCGACTCCGGCCAATCACCAATCCGACAGGTGATTCGGAGGAACAGGTTGTTGGTGTTCGGGAGATCCCTGAGTTTCTCGCTGAGCAGCTTGGCGACGCCCTGTATCGAAATCCGGCATTCATCCAGACTGTCCAAGAATAGATGAAGTTGGCATCGGCCTGCTCGCCAATCCATGAACTGATCTGACCGGAATACACTTTCGACCAAGCCGGCATCCGTATTGTAAGCCCCGAGATTGCGAAGCAGTACCTGAGCGCCGGCACCCTCGACGGCTTCCCGGGTCAGCACCTCGGCCATCTTGACCGTGTCCGACTTTCCCATGCCGGGCTCACCCAGGAGAACGAGGCAAGGAGCCTTGATGAGCGAGTCAAAGCCGATGGCGTTGTTGGTTTGGGACCACCCAAAAGTCGGGCTTTTCTGAGGGTCGAGCAGGAAGCCATCGGCATCCAAGGGCAGGTCCTTCTCCTTGGGGATCCAGTAGCGTTTCCAGTCGTATCGTTTGGTCGGCATCCGATGTCCCTTCTCTAGCTGTGATCCGGATGGAGGCCAACGTGGAAGATGTCTCCCTCCCGCCGCCGGGTGCATCTCGACATTGCCTCCAGTCTCAGAATGCCTTCGCGGCGGCGATGTCCTCATCGCCTTGGGAATGGCTTTGGAACGGCGACGAGGACGTCGCCTCCCCGTTCCTCCGGGGGCGGAGTCGAGATGCGGGACGAGAACCCCGAAGGAAACCAACGACACGCAGGATCTGGATCCTTGGGAGCATGGCGCGGGTGAGCGCGCCGGAATCTGTCGCCCCGTCCGGGGCTGGTTCCCTTTCGCGATTCAACCCACGGTTCACGCCGTGGGCTATCGTCTGCCGGTGCTCCGCACCTCGTGCCCGATCGTCCCAGGCCCGGCGGTGAGGCTCACCCACACGTGCAACGCCGCGAATCACCTGGCCGCCGTCCCAGGCCCGGAGGGCCGAAAGTCAGGACGAGGGCGGCTCGTTCAGAGGCCCAGTTCCTTGCGGTACGAGCGGAGGCCGGCGGCGGTGGCCTCGAAATGGGGGGCGGCCGCGGCAGTGTCGGCTTTCCCCGCACGGTCCCCACAGATCAGGTCGAAGGTCGTGCGGACGACGGCGTCGTCGTCATCGAAGTCCCCATGGCGACGGGCGGTGGCGGCGGCTGGATCGCCGGCGGCGCGGTTGTTCGGGCTCCGGACCCATTCGGCGTCGGACCAGCGCTGGAATGGGAAGCTGGCGGGATTGGTGGTGACGATGTCGTTGGTGTTCGCGCCGAAGAGGTCGGTGGCCTCGACGATGTACCGTTCCATTCCCAGGAGGGGGGTACCGCCGAGGGGTTTGCCGTTCCGTGGGAGACCGGGTTTGGTGAAGAATCCGGAACGTGCCTCGAAGGCGTTCGCGACCAGGTAGAGGAGCGACTTGTTGTAGACACGCGCGCAGTGGTCGTCCTGTTCGGCGGGGTCCTTGAGGGTGAACAGGCGGAACCGTTCGACCTGACCGGCATCCAGGGCGGGCACGTAGCAGTCGCGGAAGAAGTCCATGGTGCAGGCGGGTGCCCAGAGGGTCAGGGACGCCACCCGATGCTGCGGGTTGGCGGAGAATGCCCGTACCAGCGGACCGAGGAAGATGCTGCCGGCACTGTGGCCGGCGACATGGATCTCGACGCTGGGATCGCGTTGCAGGAGTTCCGTGATCAGCCGGAGCACCAGCGCCGCGCCCCCATCCGCCCGCGCGGTGGAGTGGATCGCGTTCTCCTTCATCTCGTCCCAGAGCAGCTTGCCGGGTCCGCGGGCGAGGGGTTCGAGGGTCTGGTCGACGCGGTCCAACAGGAAGTCCTTGGCTGAATCGAGGAATCCCTCGGGACGGCGCTTGCCGAGCGTGTCCTTGAGGATGTTTCCGAGGGTGGTCCAGAAGTCGGTCTTCCAGATGAACGCCAGCGGGTAGACCTCGCCGGACAGCAGCGCCTCGCGGTACTCGGCGACACGCTGGAGTGCGCCGGATTCGCTGACCAGTCCGCCGTGGGCGTATAGGAGCAGGCGTTTCCGGGTCCAGTTCCGTGTGGTCTGTTCGAAATCGCCGCCCGCGGCGAAGATCCGTTCCACATCCTGCACCGTGTTGCCGACTTCGCCGGTGTTCCGGAGCCGTCCGTCATTGCCGATGGCGATGGTATGCTGCTGGAGTTCGGCGCGGCGGACTTCCGCGGAGCGCCCGACGGACACGAGGGTCTTGCCGGACCTGGCCCCGGCGCGGATGACGGGGGCACCAAGGCGGGCCACCCACACGTCCGATGCGTGCTCGATCCAGTCGTCGTAGGTGATGTGGGCGAATCCGTCGCGACCCCAGGTGGGGCCCCACGAATTCTGGATCCAGAAGCCGCCATCGTCGTAGCCGACAATGGCGAAGGCGTGGCCGCCCAGGATCTCGGTGGAATGGTGGATGTGCCCGTCCTTCTTCACCGTGCTCCAACCGCCGTGGACATCCGAGGTGGCATAGAGCATGCCGACCTCCGCCAGGGCGCTGTGCATGGCGACGAGGTCCTGATGGTTGACCCGGAAGTAGGCACCGAGCGGGCGGCGGAGGGCGTCCTCGGCGCGTTCGGGGCTGAGTGTTCCCTGCGGGTCCGCATCCATGTAGGTCCAGAGACGGGCTGCGCATACGCCATGCTTGTGCCAGCCCTTCATTGCGCCGCGCGCGCTGGATCCCGAATAGGCCTCGCCGTCCCACTCATCGTAGCGCCGGGCCATCTCGTAGAACATGCGGGGACTGACCGCGGTGCGGTCCGGATACTGGGTGCGTTTGCGGAGGAGATACTGCGCGACGGCAGCCAGCCCGAAACCGGTGCAGGCACCTTCGGAGAGCTGGTTGAGTACCGGTGGCTTCCCCCGCCAGAACTTGAGGTGGACTTCCAGAGGGATGGCCGAGGGCACCTCCACCAGCGTTGGCGTGTACAACTTGTCGCGGAAGTCGAGCGTGTCCGGCCGGGCGTCGAGGGTGAACAGGTTCTTTCCGATGCGGACCGGTTCCGATGCGGAGTCCTTCTTCTGTGGGGGCGGAGTGGCGGCGGCGCGGGCCATGGCCGGGGCACCCGCGGGGCCAGTCCCGCCATCGGGCTTTGGCTCGTAGGTGAGCCGCAGCAGCGCGTTGCCGAACAGGCCCTGGGCTCTTTGCAGGCGGTAGTATTGGTCGGTGGCGGGATCCGCCAGCAGGGCATGGGCGGCCTGGTTCTGGGGGTCCTGGGTGGGCGTGATGAAGTCGATGTCCATGGGGGGTGGGGGTGGAGGTTTTTTGGGGAAAGACCGGTCAACGGAACCCGCCGAGGAGGCGGTTCAGGCCGGGGTGGTTGTTCTCGGAGGCGAGGGCCTTCTGCTCCAGGTGGGCCAGCCACACCTTCTTGGCGGCCGGGAGATCGGACTCGGCCTGGGTGCCGAGGTCCTGTGCCTGGGCGGGGGCGAGGAGGTTGATCTGCGGCGTGGCACACCGCGCAAGATGTTCCTTGGTCTCGGCCAGCGTGAGCGGTTGGATCCGCGTCGAGAGTTCGGCCGCCAGCTTCTGACCTGCTTCGCGTGCGGCCGCTGTCGCTTCCTTCACGTACTTGTCGGCGGCTGGATCGATGCGCCGCACCATGGCCTCGCGGATCTGGGGCTGGGCGGCGAGATTGTCGGCGGCGGCGCCCACGGCAAAATACTGGGCCCATTCGAGCCGCGTGTTCGTGGGACTCGAGACGGCAGCACCGGCGTCCGTCGTGGCCAGGAACGAAGGCACGTTCACGCGGAATTCCGAGGGAGAGTTGCTCACGATCGAAACGGGAGCGAGGGCCAGTTCCTTGCGGTGGAACCCGGCGCGCAGCGTGTCCGGGTACTGTGCCGTCATACCGGACCACGCCACCTTGATGCCGGCGCTGGTGTCGGTGCCGAATACCAGGGGCCGGACCTCGCCCGGTTCCTGCAGCTTCACCTTCGCTTTCCGCCCAAACCACCCGCGCTTTGAGGTTGGCCTGGTCGCAAGGACGGTATCGCCGTCCAGCACGGCATCGGGACCGGCGTTCGTCGTGCCGTATTGGCCGGTCATCGTGGCGGCGGCATCCCCGCCCGCAAACGTGGAGCCGACCGAGGCGAAGACCCATGGGCCGTGAACCTTGAAGCTCGCCACGAGGGGCGGGGTCTTGCCGTTCTCGAAGCTGGGCGTGATGGCCAGTTCGCGCCGCGCCAGCGAGGCTTCGAGCGTCGGGGGCTTCATGTCGACATCGATTCCCGCGTTGGTCTTGGTGGCCAACAGGGCCGAATCGTATCCAATGCAGCCGCACCACAGCAGAGGCACCATCAGGAAGGCTGCGTGCCGGAGGCTAGGGAGAGGTTTCTTCATGGGGATGCGAGGGGTGATTCTTCGGGGGTTTCCTGGGAAAGTCCTGGAAAGGGCGGGAGATTGGTCCCGATGCGGAAGTTGAAGAAGTCGGCGGTCGGCCAGCCCAGTGTCAATGGATCTGGACCGGGGTTGATCACGATCCAGCGCCGGTTGTCGTAACCGACGGACAGGCCGTAGTCCGTGGTTCCGGCACCTACGCGGACGCCCACCAGTTGGTTTCCGGTGATCACGGCCTGGACGCCATTGGTCGGCGGATGCACGCGCATGCGGAGGTGGCCGAACCCCCACAGGTGTTCCACCCCGGTCTTCGCATCGTAATGGTGGATGCCACAGCCGCAGAGGCACGAAGCCAGCAGCCCGACCACGGGCGGCCCAAGGAAGGAGCTGCGCACACGAATCAGGCGGGGAACTGGGATTGGGTGAGGCATGGATGCGGGCGCATCAATACCTACCCTTTGGATCCTTGAGTCAAGGGGCATCTAGCCCCTTGCCCGCCTGCGGGCGCATCTGGACACCGCCCCCGCATGGAACGGGGTGGCGACGTCCTCGTCGCCGTTCCAAAGCCATTCCCAAGGCGATGAGGACATCGCCTCCCCGAATCCTTTCCAAAAGGGGGCAGTGTCAAGATGCGCCCCCCGCCTGCGGGACTTCGTGTCAGCGAAGCCCGAACAGGCGCATCGTGCCGGACTCCTCGAGGGGCACGGGCACCTG
>JAIXZE010000084.1 GCA_027489875.1 Verrucomicrobiales bacterium | reverse complement strand
TTCCGAGACCGGCACCGCTTCGGAGCCCATGATCCCAGGTAACTACGCGGTCAGCGAAGCCAGCTTCAGCCCGGACGGCCAATGGTTCGCCATCGCCGAAACCGACATGGGTTTCACCACCTGTCCTGGCCAGCTCTGGTCCACAACCACCGGACAGAAAGTCGGTCCACCCCTGCTCCAGCAGGATGGCACCATCAGCGTCGCCTTCAGTCCGGATGGCAGCCGACTCGCTACCGGCACCGAGGCCGGAACGGTCCGCATCTGGGATGTGCCCTCGGGGAAACCACGGACACCGATCATGCCCCACCAGCACAAGGTGAAGCGGGCGCTCTTCTCCCCCGACGGCACCCTGCTCGCCACCCAGACCATGAATGGTGCCATCCGATTGTGGGATGCCGCCACCGGCAGCCCGCTCATGGGCTCCCGCTCCTTCGCCGGCGGCATGCTCTCCATCGCCTTCCAGCACGAGACCTCCGAGTTCCTCGTCCTGGACGCCACCGGCGTCCTGCACCGCTGGAACTGTGCCCCCACTCCGGAATCCACCGAACAACTCTCGCGATGGTCCCAGGACCTCAACGGACTCCTGCCGAAACCTTGAAGGGCGTGACCAAGCCCTGCTCACCCGCACCACGCCAATCCCGGAAGCCACGGCCTCAGGCCCGGAGGGCCGGGGCGGCGACGTCTTCGTCGCACTCAAGGCAAGATGCGATCCCCAGCTCGTCCAACCGCCACGCATCGGGGAGCATTACCCGTTCGCCCAGCAACATAACGTGATGCCGCGCCCCGGCACTGTCGATTCACAGCGTTCTCGACCCCGCCGTTGATTTGTCACACGGACAGATCTGACCCATCGATCACTTGCGGTGTGCGGTGCGACGCGCTGAAGAAACGCCTCGACCACCTACCGTGATGGTGTTAGATCACAGTTATAACCTATGGCAGACGCCTTCGAAACAACCTACAGCCGCTTGCGCGCGGACATTCTGGCCCGCCATTTCAGCCTGAGCTGCTACGCCCGCGCCGACCTCTTCGACATGGAGGCGAATCTCGGCATCCGCACCGCGGCGGCCGACAGTGATTCGAACGCCAGCCCGGGCGGCATCGCCTGGGCACTGCCCACAGTGAACGGCTCCCCCGGGGCGGCATCGCTTTACAGCGACGCTGCCGACCTCGAAGCCAAGCTGCGGGACAATCGTGTCTCGCCGGACGAGCTGTGGCGTTGGACCAAACACGACCGCACCAATGCCCTGCTGATGACTGGCGTGCGACTCATTCCGCTCGCCGTCGAAGCCAAACTCGGCGGAATGGAGTCGCTAGACGTCATCGGGCGGGTGCTGCATACGCTGCGGACACTGCTTCGGTTCGATCGTGGCGGCGACTCACCCTGGCGCGGTTACATCGTGCGGTGGGATCCGATCGCGTCCGATCTGTGGGAGACGCGGCCGGGCCCGGCCGGGACCTCCGTGCCGGTCCAGAATTACGAATTCCTTTTGAACGGGGACAAAAAGGTCTTCGACACGGGCGACCACTATCTCTACTGCACGCCACTGACCGATCCGCGCTACCTGTCGGCCATCGCCATGCACGGCGACCTGCAAAGGGGACGAGACCGCTACCGGCGTTGGGAACCGTCGATGGACGAGTATGTCGGCCTCACGGTCGGGCTCTACATGATCTGGTTCTGCCTGCGGGACCGCAGAGATCGTAAGGCGCGGGCGGCCGTCGCGGATGCCTCCTACATCGCCGACCTCGTCGGCCGCTACCTGCGGCACACCGGCTACTTCCTGGTGCGACCCTGCGGCGGTTTCACGTTCCGCGGTGCCTTCGATATCACGCCGTGCCAGGAGTTCCCGATCGCCAGGGCGCTGGCAGCGATTACAGGAAACAACCCGCTGACCTATATCGCCGACCAAACAGCCACGTTTGAGCGCGCGCTTCGCCTTGCGGGCTACGGCCGGGCCTATGACGAAGCGGGTGCACCCGACCCAACCATGCGCGATGGCGAAATAACAAACTTCCTGAGTGAGTTGATGAAAGGCGCCGCCGCAAAGGCACCGGAGCTGGTCGACAGGACGATCAAGATGGCCGCGCAGATCGCCACCTCCAGTCCGGCGTCAGCCATGGCCCTCCTCGCCCTCGGCACCGGCACCGGGCGTGCGGCGACCGTCGCGGAACAAATCGACATCTCGGGCAAGGGAATCGAGAAGCGCGGGATGGTCGCACTTTGCCAGGTCCTGAACTGGATCGCGCGCAACCATCCGTTGAATCAGCAAAGCCGCGACCACGGCCCACGCGCGGTCTTCGACCTCTGGATGATGAGCCCTCGCAGCGACAGTCCAGCCGATGGCTTCCGCACGTTGCTGGGCCTCACCAGCCTTCACGATCCCTCCGCCGACAATCCTGTAGCCATGGCCTTCCGCGCCCATTTCGATACTGAGGTGAAGCCGCTGCCCAGGCGCGGCCGCGAGGAAGTAGAAACCGGCGTGCCTCCTGGAACCTGGGTCACCGCGTGGGCCGTCCGCCTATTGCTCAGACGGCCGAACGATAATCTGAGCGAAATGCAACGGCATCTCGATCAGGAAATCACCGACCTTCACAAGGCGCTGAACCAGGTTTCGGCGGGACGACCTGCGCTGGTCACCATGAATCGAGAGAGGGACACCCAAGCACCGGGAACGCCCCTCGGCACGGTCGCCGAGCGCTACGACGCAAAGGCAACCTACATGGGTTACTCGGTGCCGCTCGCCCTTGCCTGGCTTTGGGAACGAAGCCCTGGCGGCACGTCCTTCCCGAGCTTCGCCGCCCCGTCCGTTGCTTCCATCGCCACGTGGCCCACGCCTTCAGTGCCGGACTCAGTCGTGACTGCGGCGCGGGCTGGCAAGCTCGCTGTGCCGGTCGATACAGCCATCATGCGACGCGCGCTCCTAACAGGGGTGGGCGCGCATCCTCTGCTGAAGGACCCGCCTCCGCGGCCCAGGAACCTTGGCGCGCCGCCGCCCCCAGTGGGAGAGCAGACGTTCGAGATGCCTGCCGGTGCCACCCTCACCTTCTTTTCCTTGGCCGGACTGGATCTGACACAACGGCGGCGCGAACTGCGCTTCCGGCCGCCGGCACCCACCCCCCCGGTGAGCAGCATTGGTTACCAATTAGTTGTCGTGGAGCAGACCGCTGTGACAGCGGTCCGAGTCGACGAGTGGACGGCCAGAGTAGAAGGCGGAGTGGTTATCGTGACCGTCTACTTCAGTCGTAACAGCTTTCCACCCACTGGCCTGCGTATTGGTCGCTTCCAGGCCCGCCTCAAGACTGCCTGGGTGCGGGTTCTGGATTGAGGTCCCGAGCACACGGGTGCGGGTGATAGGGTCGCGTTGATAGACTCCACCAGCTTACCCACATACCCACTGCCCGGTTCCCAACGGCATGCCCGCGCGCGTCGCCGCGCAGGTCACGAATCGTTGGACCGGTACGGGAGATGGCAGCACCTGGGACCTGGGATCTCCTCCGACCCCAGCCTCCTCACGTCGTCCACCTTCCCGTGCGTTGAGTCTGAGGGCAGTGTCCGGATGCGCCCCCCCTGAATGCATCTTTCCCCGGAAGCTTCCTTCCGCTCCACTGCATCCACTGTCCCCAGTCGGTCCGCGCATCTGCACTGGCGAGAAATCCAGCACTGCTTCGGATGCGACCCGGCTGGCCACGGATCCACCAGGATATTCACATGCCCACTGCCCCGTTCCCAACGCCGTGCCAGCCAACGCCGGCTGCCCGCCCCGATCCGTTCCACCCCTTGGCGAAGGTTCACGCCCTGCTGTGTGTGGGATTCCTCCTGATGTTCGGCATGCCCGCGCGGGTCGCCGCGCAGGTGACGAATCGTTGGACCGGCACCGGGGACGGCACCACCTGGAACCTGGGCTCCAACTGGCAGCTGGGCCGTGTCCCGACCGCAACCGACATCGCGGTCATTGATCTCGACGGCACCAACACGGTGGTGCGGATCACCGGCATCAGCGCTTCCGTGCGAAGCCTCACCTCGACGGCCACGCTCGTGCTCGATGGTGGCGAGCTCGCGGTCAGCCAGGGAACCAACCACCTGCGCGGCCCGTTGCACGCGTCGCTCTCGGCAATCGGTGCCACCGGCAACGGTACCTGGCTCGTCGCGACCAACACCACCACGCTCACTGGCACCTCGCTCAACGCTGTTGGCGGGGCGATCCTCCGGTTGACCGGCGCCCGGCGGTTCATCACCGGTGATCAGGTCAACGCCTCCATCGTGGCCCGCAATCCCGGAAGCGCGGTGGAACTTCCAAACGTTGCCGAACTTGAAGGCGCCACCGGCCGATTCCGGACGCTGACCGTGAACGCGATCAATGGCGGCTGGATCCAGCTCGGATCCGTGCCGGTGGTGGAAATCGGTTACACGTCCTTCGCGGCGGATGGCACCGGTTCCATCATTGATCTCAGCGCGCTGGAACGGATGACGGGAGGCGAACTGTTCGTCCGCGGAGGTGGACTGCTGCTGACGCCAATCCTGCAACGCCTCGAACTCACCTCGGTGACCGTCGACGGCGTCGACAGCGCACTCGACGTGGGGCTGATCGACGCCCTCCCGGGAAGCAGCGTCCGGGTAGCGGCCGGTGCGGAACTCGAATTTCCAGGCGTCACCGCGTTGGCGGGCGGCGAACCCCATTCCAACCTCACCGTCACGGGCGTCGGCAGCGAACTGCGGTTCCCCTTCGTGACGACCCTCGCCGGTGCCACCGGACGCTTCAGCCGATTCGAAATCCGGGCACTCACCGGCGGTGCCCTGCGATTGCCGCTCCTGACCTCGGTCACCGGCGACAGGACGGACTTCCTCGCCGAGGGCAGCGGTGCGCTCCTGCAAATCCCGGCCCTGGCCGCACTGCACTTCAACACGCTCGAAGCCCGCGGTGGCGCCCACCTCGAGTGCCCGGCGATGACGACCGTGCAGAATGCGTCCCTCATCGTCCGCGGTGCCACCACCCGGCTTCCCGTCGCCCAGATCACCAACGCCAACGGTTCCTCCCTCCAGGCCTGGGACGGTGCCGTGGTCCGCTTCACCGGCCTCACCAGCTACGATGCCCTCGACCTCGGCAACGTCTTCCTCGTCGCTTCCGGCAACGGCAGTGAACTCGCCTTCCCGGCGTTGCCCAACCTCCGCGGCGCCCGGGCCCGGTTTGGCGGACTCTTCCTCCAGGCCGGGCAGGGCGCGCTCCTGCGCCTGCCCCTGCTGTCGGCCGTCACCGACGGTGCCGTCGGGTTCCAGGCCGAAGGCGCGAACGCCCGGGTGGATCTCCCCGCCATCACGACCCTGGATGGCCCAAGCCTCGAAGCCCGCTCTGGCGGCACCATCGCGGTGCCGGCGCTCCACACCTTCCGTCAGGGTTCCCTGACGGTGCGCGGATCCGACAGCGTCCTGCCCGTCTCGCAGATCACCTCGCTCAACGGGGCGAGCGTCCTCGCCACCAGCGGTGCCATCCTCCGGTTCGACGGCATCACCGCCTACGATGCGCTGAACGTCGGCAGCCGAACTTTGGGAGCCACCGACGCCGGCAGTCGGCTGGAGTTCCCGTTCCTCACCACCCTCGTCGGGACCGCCAGCCCGTTCGCCGGGCTCACGATCGAGGCGGGCGGCGGGGCTTTTGCGGGATTCCCTCAGCTCACGCAGGTCTCCACGCCATCCATCCGCTTCGTCGCCCACGGTGCCAGCAGCCGCATTGATCTCCCGATCCTCTCGAACCTCGTAGGAACCGCCTTCGAAGCCCGCAGCGGAGGCCGCGTTTCCAGCCCCTCCCTGACCGCGCTCCAATTCACCTCGATCACGGCGGCGGGATCCGGCAGCCAACTCGACACCGCCCGGATCACCGAGGCGCGCGGGGCCGATATCCTCGTCCAGGAGGGCGCACAACTGAACTTCCCGTTGCTCCAGCGGTACCATGGCGGCAACGGCGGCAACGTCTCCGTCCAGGTCAGCGGCACGGGAAGCCGTCTGGATTTACCCGTCCTCACCGAATTCACCGGGACGACATCGCCCTTCACCACCGCCACCCTCCGCGCGTCCAACGGCGGAACGATCGACCTGCCCCAATTGCGCACGCTCGACACCGGCGCGTTGATCCTCGCGGCCAACGGCCCGCAGGCCACCCTCAACCTCCCCCGGTTCGTCCGCGGTGTCGGGCTCTCCATCGAAGTGTCGGATTCCGCCCAACTCCTGTCTCCCCAGTGGTCGGAACTGCACGTGGGCCGACTGTCGCTGCGCGGACCGGCCACGATCGACGTCACCCGCCTGGCCGTCGTCGATGGCAGCTCGCTGATCGCCTTCGACGGCGCACGACTCCGACTGCCCGCCCTGAGGTCGTATCGAGCCGGCCCCGTCTCGGCCAGCTTCGAGGCCAATGGAACCGGCAGCCTCGTGGAACTGCCCGCCGTCCTGACCGTCGGAGGCAGCACCGCGCCCTTCACGATGTTTTCACTCCAGGCACTCGCTGGCGGAACACTCCGGCTCCCGCTCGTCACGGTCCTTGACGAAGGTGGTTTCAACGCGATCGCCCACGGCGCCGGCAGTCGTCTGGACCTGCCGTCCCTCACCGCAACCCGGAGCGCGAGCTTCTCCGTCCTCAACGGGGGCACCCTGACCGCCCCCGGGCTGACGTCCCTCACCCGGGGAATCCTCGAGCTTGGCAGCCCCGGGACCTGGACCACCGAACAGATCCGCTCCCTCCGCAACGTGTCTGTCGTCCTCAATGGCGCCATCGCGAACTTCCCGAACCTCACCGACGCCGGCACCTCCACCTTCCTCTTCCAGAACGGCGGCAGCGCCGTCCTCCCTCCCGCCGCCGACCTTCAGGTCACGGCCATCGGGCTGCCCACGACCGGCCGCGCGGGATACCCGCTGAGCGTCACCTGGACGGTCACCAACGCGTCCGATGTCACCCTCACCGGCACACGCCTTGATCGCTTCGCGCTGCGGCGCCCCGGCGTTCCGGACCTCGACCTTGGTGCCGTGGAGGTCGCCGGCAATCTTAGCGCCCGTTCCAGCCGCCTTCACCAGGCGACGCTCATCCTCCCCGGCGATCTCACCGGAACCTGGCGTCTCGTCGTCACGGCTGACGCCGGCTTCGACATCTTCGAAGGCGACCTCGAATCCAACAACACCTTGGTCTCCGCCGGTGAAGTCGGTCTGTCCGCACCCGACCTCGTCGTCGCCGACATCACGCTGCCGCCTGGACCGCTCGTGGCCGGCGCTCCGTTCGAACTCACGTGGGTCGTGCACAACACCGGCACCACCAACGCCGCCGCGCCCTGGATCGACGGAATCCTGGTCGGCACCAACGCCACCGACTTCGCCGCGGGACTCATCCTCGGCACCGCGGCCCGGCCGTCCATCCTCGCCGCCGGGGCGCGTTACACCAACCGCGCCCAACTCCTGCTCCCGCTCGAGGCCACCCGACCGCCCGGCAATTACTTCCTCGCCATCGTGGCCAACGCCGACCACGCGCAACCCGAGGTCACCGAGGCCAACAACGTCGCGACCCGCGCCCTCCAGCTCACCTGGCCGCC
This sequence comes from Verrucomicrobiales bacterium, assembly GCA_027489875.1. Classification (GTDB taxonomy): domain Bacteria; phylum Verrucomicrobiota; class Verrucomicrobiia; order Limisphaerales; family UBA9464; genus UBA6176. The sequence continues at coordinate 7,393 of JAIXZE010000084.1, read as the reverse complement.
GCTTCCGGATCTCGTCCCGGTCCAGGTGGCCGGTCCCTCCACCGCGCGGCCCGGCACTGCCGTCACGCTTTCGTACGCCGTGACCAACGCGGGCCCCGCCGCTGCCGTCGGTCCGTGGACCGAATCGATCTTCCTCGCTACGCCAGGCACGCCGGAGAACACACTTCGCTTGCTGGGCTCCTTCCGTATCGAAGCCCCGCTTCCCGCACACTCCGTGCGGGCCCGCTCCCGAAGCGTCACCCTGCCCGCCGACCTGTCCGCAGCATCGAACGCCCGCTGGCTTGTCGTCGTGAACCCCGAGCCCGGCCCGGTCGAATCCAACTTCGCCAACAACACCGCCACCGGACCCGCCACAGTCACCATCTCCGCCAGCCTCACGCTCACCCTCGCCCAGGACCGCATCCGCGAAGATGCCGGAACGTTCGTCGCGCGCCTCCAACGCAACGGATCGGTCGACGCACCCCTGACCGTCCAGTGGTCCACGCTCCCTGCCGGCCGCATCGGCGGACCCGCGACCGTCCAGTTCGCCGCCGGCCAATCCGATCTCACGCTCACGCTCCCGATCCTTCCCGACGGACTCGTCCTTCCCGCCGTGCCCATCGCCCTCACCGCCCGCGCGGCAGGATTCACCGACGGCACCAGCACCGTGACCGTCGACAACACCGACCCGGCGCAACTGACGCTCCAGTTCGCCGCCACGCAGGTCCGCCAGGGCCAATCGATCCCCGCCACCCTCACCCGCAACGCCGCGCTCGATTCCCCCCTTGTCCTGCAATTCAACAGCTCCATGCCCGGCCGACTTCTCCCGCCGGCCAACCTCACGCTGAACCCGGGCCAGACCTCCGCAGCGGTTGCCTGGATCGCCCTCGAGGACGGCCTCTGGACACCCGATCAAACCATCACCGGTTCCGTGGGCGCCCCTGGCTTCCCGGTGGCCGCCGCAGAAGTGACGGTCGTGGAAGTATTGCCTCCGACACTCACCCTTTCGCTGTCGCGGAATCCGTTGAAGGAATCCGATGGCCCCATGGCGGCGATCGCCACCGTGACGCGCAACGGCCGCCTCGACGCGCCTCTGTTCGTTGCCCTCACCACCACGAACGCCAACGCCGTCGTCGTTCCGGACTTCGTCACGATTCCGAGCGGCACCAATCAGGCCACGTTCCTCGTTGGCACCGTCGCCCGGCCTTCGCTCTCCCAGAACCAGGTGACCGAACTCCGCGCGTTCCCCGCGTACACGCTCACCCGTCAGCCGTTCGGCGAACCCGCACGCGCGCCGGTCACCGTGCTCGATACCGACCGACCCACCCTCACCCTCGAACTCGCCCACGCCGTCGTCGCGCCCAACCGAACGCCCGCCACCACCGGCACGGTCCGGCGTCCGACATCGGCCGCCACCGCACTGACGGTCACGCTTGAGCCATCCGTCGCCGGCCTGCTCGGCCTGCCACCGACCGTGGTGATTCCCGCGAACACAAACGCCGTCGAATTCCCCATCAACACCACCGCGGCAACCGCAGGGAATGATATCCGCACGACCCGCATCATCGCAACGGCCCCCGGACTCGTGCCCGCCGAAGCCGAACTCACCCTCTCCGGCCGCCCGCTTCCCGACCTCATCGCCGAAGCCGTGAGCGGACCCGCAGAAGCCAACACGCGCGCCAACGCCAGCCTCAGCTGGCGCATCCGGAACCAGGGTCTCGCCGACCACACCGGCCGCCTCCAACAACGCGTGTACCTCTCGAAGGACGGCCAACTGGACCCCGACGATGAACTCGTCGCCGAGCAATCGATCGAAGGGCAGTTCGCCGTCGGCTCCTTCGTCGGTGTCGCCCGGTCGATCTTCCTGCCCAGCCAACCCGGGAACTACTGGGTCTTCGTCCAACTGCTTCCCGAAGGCGCGCTGACGGAAGTTTCCGACCAGAACAACCTGACCCGTTCCGCCGCACCGATCCGCGTCAACGCATCGTACGCGGTGGCGATCTTTGACATGACCCAGGCCTCCGATCGTGCCGGTGAACCCGTGGAAATCTTCGGGGTCTCCATTCGACCGGACGGAACTCCGGCCACCTTCGAGATGGTCGCGGTCCACATCCGCCGGAACGGCAGCGAACGGACGCAATACGCCATGACCGACGAGAACGGCGAATTCAGCACCACGTTCACTCCCGGCAAGAACGAGGTCGGCGTCTTCGAGGTCTTCGTTGGTGATCCAGATGCCACCGAATTCTCCAGCTCTGGCAGCTTTACGCGCCGGAACCTCGTGGCGCTCCCGGAGAACCGGTTCCTTGCGGTCGTCGCAGGCGGGAAGGCCACCCTGCGGATGAACCTCTCCAACCCTGGTCCTGATCGCATCTCCTCCCTGAGGGGCCGCGTCGAGGGACTGCCTCCCGGTGCATCGGCCCGGGTCACCATTCCCTTCGAGGCTCCGGTGGGTGGAACCATCCCCCTTGAACTCGAAGTCCTCGCCGGCACCGCCATTCTCGGCTCCACGACACCCACCCTTGTCGTGGAGACCTCCTCCGACATAACGCGCTTCGAGTTTCCGCTGACCCTCCGGATCACACCGCCCGTGCCGATGGTCGAGATCACACCCCGTTCCATCGCTGCCGGTGCGCTCCGCGGCAAGCCCACGCACTTCTCCATCGCCGTCACCAACACCGGTGCCCTCGCCACCGGGCCCCTCGCGCTCGTGGTTCCCGAGCTTCCCTGGCTCGATGACACCACGCCCGGCGCTCGCCCTTCCCTCGCCCCCGGCGAGGGAACCACCTTCGATCTCGCGTTCACCCCCGCGCCCGACCAATCGCTCGGCGAATACGAAGGTGATGTGCTCGTCGTCGGCACCGGATTCCAGACCCGCGTTCCCTTCTCGATCCGGCTCGTCAGCACCGCCGTCGGCGATCTCGAAGTCCTCGCCGAGGACGAGTTCACCTACTACGCCGCCAACGCTCCCAAGCTCGCCGGAGCCCGCGTGGAGGTCCTCGATCCCTACACTTCCAACCCGCTGGCCTCCGCCATCACCGATGCTGCCGGTTTGGCCCGCATCCCTTCGCTCGCCGAGGGAACCTATCGGCTGCGCGTGTCCGCCGACCGCCACTTCTCCCGGGAAGTTCCCGTCACCATCCAACCCGGCCTCACCCAGCGCACCCGTGTCCTCGTGCCGGTGGAGGGCGTCGCCTATTCCTGGAACGTCGAGCCCGCCGAAGTCACCGACCGTTACCGCGTCACGCTCGAATCCACCTTCGAGACCACCGTGCCGTTCCCGCTCGTGACTGCCCTCGAACCGAAGGTGTTCCCACTCGTGTTCCCCGGCGAGGCGACCACGATGAACATCACCTTCACCAACCACGGCCTGATCGCCGCCCGTGGACTCAAGCTGGACTTCCGCAGCTCCAGCACCTACCGCATCACGCCGTTCTTCACCGAACTCGGCGACCTACCGGCGCGCAGCAGCATCTCCGTTCCTGTCCGCGTCGAATTCCAGCCTGACCTCGACGCGCGCATCGTCGCCGGCCTGATCCGCAACGGGCGTCAGGTCGGACCACGGGGGCAACCGCTCCTGAATGTCTCCACCCGACGCGGCGAAGCCGGGCCGGCCGCGGGCGGTGGTGGCGGGGCCAACGACTGCGACACGCCCAGCATCAACGTCCGGTACTTCGTCGTCTGCGGCGACGACGGCCTCTACCACATGGTCCCGATCGACGTGACGCCGATCGGCATGCTGCGCGATCTCATCAAGTGTCTCCAGGCACTCGCCAAGGGTCCCAGCAATGCTGGCGGTGCCGCGTGCGATTGCGCCAATCAGGCCGCCGCGGGAATCGGCGCGGCCCTCGGCGGGGATGGAGAACTGCCCAAGCCCCTCAAGTGCGCCCTCGCCGTCCTCTGCCAGGACGTCGGCGAAATCGCCAAGTGCCTCTGCCCGGGAATCGAAGCCACCGAGTTGCTCTACGGCACCGGCGGCGGCATCGGCGGCGGTGCAGGACGTTTCATTCCGCCCCCCGGCGGTGCCGGTCGCTGCGCCATCATTCCCACCGGAGCGAGTCCCGGCGCGTCGACACACCTCGCGACGTCGGTCCAGTCCAGTTCGGACGGGATGCCCCGCGCCCTGGTCGTCGTGGCGCGCAACACGGCGACCGCAACCCTTCCAACCGCCGCCGCACCCAGTCTCGCCAGTCCGTCCCGCAACGCCGCCCCCGCCGCCGATGGCGACGGCATCTGTGCCCAGGTCCGTCTCCGACTCACCCAGGACGTCGCGCTCACCCGCGCCGGATTCCGTGCAATGCTGGCCATCGACAACCGGCTCACGAACACCCCGCTGACCCAACTCGCCTTCGAACTCCATTTCTTCGATGCCGCCGGAGCCCGCGTCGACGGTCGGTTCGGCATTCGACCGCCAAGTCTCGTCGGCCTCACCGACCTCATCGGCTCCGGCACCCTCGCCCCTGGGTCCAGAGGTACGGCGGAGTTCGTCATCGTTCCTTCCGCCGCCGCCGCTCCCGAGGGTCCCACACCCTATTCCGTCGGTGGCGAACTCCGGTATTTCGACGGCACCCGTTCCGTCACGATCCCGCTCACCCCCACGCCGCTTTCCGTCCTCCCCCAGCCGGAACTGTCCTTCGATTACTACCACCAGCGCGATGTCTTCAGCGACGATCCCTTCACGCCCGAGACGGAGCCATCGCAGCCGTTCACGCTTGGGCTTCTCGTCCGCAACACCGGCGCCGGCTCCGCCCGAAACGTCACGGTCCGCTCCGGCCAACCCCGCATCGTCGAGAACGAGAAGGGCCTGTTGATCGACTTCCAGGTCGTAGCCTCGGAGGTGTTCGCCCCCGATGCGACCCGCTTGCTCACCCCTTCACTCACCGCGGATCTCGGGGACCTCGAACCCGGCGGTGTCCGCGTCTCGCGCTGGCTGCTGAAGTCCACCCTGCAAGGTCTGTTCCTCGATTACTCCGCCGAGGTTGAACACCTGGATCCGCTCGGCCAACCCGCCTTCGAGGCCGTGCCGCCCGGCAACGTCCGCATCCACGAACTCACCCACCTCGTCCGGGACCCGCGCGCCAGCGCCGATGCCCTGCCCGACTTCCTCGTGAACGAGGATCCGGCCTCGGATCCCGACGATCTCCCCGACTCGATCCACCTCAGCAACGGTTCGATCGAACCAGTCCACGTCCTCGCCCAGGCCACGCCCGGCGCGGTGCCCACGCTGCAGCGACGCGAGATCCTGCTGAACCTCGGTTCCACAGCCTCGGGTTGGACCTACCTGCGCATTCCCGATCCGCAGGGGGCCACCGGCCCGCGCGCGTTCCGGCTTGTCGCGGTGCTTCGCCCGGATGGGTCCTCACTGCCCGGATTCAACTTCTGGCAGACCGACCGGACCTTCATCGGCCTCGGCCGCCGACCCCTCCTCGGGAATCATCTCCACCTGTTCGATCACGGTGCGCCCGCCCACTACCGACTGGTCTATGAGCCGGTCACACCCAGGGACACCGTCGCCCCGGTCGCGACCATGGACACCTTGCCCGCGACTTCCTTCCCGGCGTTCGCGCTGCGCTGGTCGGGAACCGACAACACCACGAACGCCCTCACCTTCGACGTGTTCGCGTCCGTGGACGATGGACCGTTCGTGCCGTGGCGGGTGGCCACGCCGTTGAATGGAGGCCAATTCGTCGGCGAACTCGGCCATCGCTACGCCTTCTACGCGGTCGCCATTGATGCGGCCGGGAACCGGAGCGCCGTTCCCGCCGCCCCGATGGCCAGCACCGTGACCACGCTCGAGAACCGGCCGCCCACCTTCGCCGCAGTCCCCACCCAGACCCTCTTCGCCGGTGCCACCTTGCAGGTCCAGCTGCGCGCCTCCGATCCCGACAGCTCCTTCCAGACCCTGACGTACGCCGTCGATCCCACCTCACCGGGAGGCGTCGCCGTCGATCCATCGACCGGGCTCCTGACCTGGGTCGTCCCTCGCGCCCTGGGCGATACCACCCAACGCATCTCGGTGTCGGTCCACGATGACGGCCAACCGGCCCTCTCCGCCAGGCTCGTATTCGATGTCCGGCTGTTCGGCTCCAATGCCGAACCCGTGCTCCTCCCCATCCGCAACCAGACCGTTCTCGCCGGCAGCCTTGTCGCCTTCCGCGTATTCGCCACCGATGCCGACGTCCCGCGACAGACGCTCCGATTCCGGCTCGTGGGCAATGTTCCCGAGGGTGCCACCGTTGACCCCACGTCGGGATTGTTCCTCTGGCAGACCAGCGAGTTCGCACCCAGCTCCGTGAACGCCATCACGCTCGAAGTCTTCGACGACGGCACGCCGTCCATGGCCAACGGACAAACCTTCCTCATCGACGTCCGCAAACGCTCGAACGACTTCCGCCTCCAGGTGGGCACCGCCATCCTCGATGCGGGCCAATCGGGGTCGATCGCTCTCGGTCTGGTCGCCGGGCAACCGCTGTCCCGTGTCACGTTCGCGCTTCCCCCACTCGGACCCACCATCACCAACCTCTCGCTGGCACAGCTCGCCCCCGGGATCTCCGGAGCACAGCTTCAACCCCTTCCCGACGGCACCGCCACCGCCACGTTCTTCACCGACCCCGGGTTCGTCCTCGACGGCGAACTCGACCTTGCGCGCATCGCCTTCGGCACCCAACCGAACGTCTCCGATCTGGTCCGGATCACCCCACGCGAGGTCGTCGGAGTGGACGCCTCCGGCAGTCGGACACTCCGCGGAGCCGCCAACGCCGGCCGCATCATCGTCATCGGCTCCCAACCCGTGCTCGAAGCGACCAAGCCCGATGAGCTCATGATCTACGGTCGCCCCGGCCAGCTCTATATCCTGGAAACCAGTGCTTCCCTGAACCCAGGTGCCTTCTGGGCCCCCCTCGGTCCCTTCCCAATCAGCAACCAGTCCACCCGACGACAACTGGTGCCCGTGGCTGGCGACCGCTTCGTCCGCCTTCGGGTACCATGAGGGCCGTGAGGAGTTGCCAGTTGCCAGTTCCCAGTCGTCGATTGAAGGCCGGGTGCCCTCACCCGGCGGGAGGTTCCCGACGCCGGAATCCGTACGCCGAAGGCGTTGCAGCCGGTAGCCCCGGGTTGGCGCGGTAGCGCCTACCCGGGGTTTGGATGGATTGGAAGAAGCGCACCCCGAAGGCGGTGCGAAGAGTTCCGCTCTCTGCAACCCTTTCAGGGATGGTGATCCATCTTGCCGTTTCCCGGGGTATCGCTTCGCGACCCCGCTATCTGCTGAAACACCTCAGGCGTGACTGACGAAACGGAACCGTCATCCAGGCATGATCCCATCGGCTCGAGTACGAGTAGGAGTACGAGTACCCCCAATCGCACCCCACCGGCGAAGCCATCCCCAGCCCCAACGGGGCGTCCTACGGCAGCCAAC
>JAIXZE010000271.1 GCA_027489875.1 Verrucomicrobiales bacterium | reverse complement strand
GAAGGCTGCGGATGCTTCAACCCCTCCGGGGTTGTTTTCGTTTCTTGCGGTGAACCCGGGGTGCGCTTCGCGACCCCGGGCTAACCGCTGGAATCCCTCCGGGATAGGGGGATCAGGCCAAAGGGTCTTCATCGGGGGCCATCCCGATCCCGATGGGTTGCGGGCTTTGCCAGCAAGGGGTGGCGACGTCCTCGTCGCCCGCGTCGGTATCGGGATCGCTATCGGCATCGGAATCGAAAACGAAATGGAGCATGCGGTTTGAACCCAAACCCGAGCCCGAGTGGCCGGTGCCCGGCGGCATTTCCCGGATTCGATGTGGACGGCGCGCAGTGGTTTGGGGACCTTCATGGCATGTTCTCCGGAAGCGTGACCAAGTTCGGTGGGGCCTGTTCGCGATGGCTGGGTCTGGGCGTGGCGCTGGTGGCCGCACTCGGTGTTCAGGCCGAAAAGTTCAGCACCGATCTCGACCCGATCTGTCGCCTGCCTCGCTTGTCCCTGAAGGAAGCCGATCCGGAGTCGCTGTACGAACTGCTCGCCACGGATGATCCCGAGAACGGCCTTTGGGAACCCGTGCTGCACGTCACCGGGGCGCATGACCATTCGTGGTACGACCCGCAGGTGCGGGCCCAGCAGCGGCGATTCTATCGCACGCAGAGGATGCATCCTCGGCCGCCCGCGTTGCCCATCTGGAATTTCCGGCTGACCGATCACGCCGGGAAAGCCCACGAACTCCTCCGAGAGGGCGACCTGCGGGCGGTGGTGCTGGTGTTCACGGACAACGCCAACCTTCCCGCCGTGTGGAACGAACTACGTCCGGTGCAGGAGAAGTTTGCCGGGAAGCCGGTCGGGTTCTGGTTGATCAACCCGGTGGATGCGCGCCCCAGCCTCGGGGCGGCGGTGGCCAGTGCGGGGGTTCCGGTGCCTGTGCTGCACGATGCCGCGCAGGCGGTGATGTCGACGTTTGGAATCCGTCGCGCCGGTGAGACCGTCGTGGTGACGTCCGAGTTGATGGAGGAGATTTACCGTGGGGCTGTCGCCAGCCGATTCCAGGCCGGGGATGGTCAGGTGAAGCAGGAGTTCGTCGAGGAAGCGCTTTCCGCGTACCTCGCGAATCAGCCGGTGCGGATGCCGATGACCCGGGCCGCCGGCGCGGAATTGGCGATGGCGGCCACAGGCGTACCGGACTACGCGAGTGAAGTGGCCCCGTTGCTGCAACGGAGCTGCGTGAACTGCCACCGGCCGGGCGACATCGGGTCGTTCGCGATGACGAATCATGCGGCGGTGGCGCGGCAGGCGGCCTCGATCAAGGCGAACCTTCTGGAGGGCTTGATGCCGCCCTGGCATGCGGACGCGCCGAAGGGGGTCTTCACGAATGACTTTTCGTTGCAGCCGGCCGAGGTGGCGCGCCTCTTGCGCTGGGTCGATGCCGGGGCTCCGAAGGGGGCTCAGGGCGATCCGCTGGCCGACGTGGTGCCACCGACTCCCGTGGACTGGCCGATGGGGACGCCAGATCGGATCGTCCGGATCACACGGCAAAACATCCCGGCGAAATCTTCGCAGGCGGAGATCCCGTACAAGTACGCGGTCGTGGCCAGTCCCTTCACCACGAACGTCTGGCTTCGCGCGGCGGTGGTGCGGCCCGGGAACCGGCAGGTGGTCCATCACGCATTGATCTTCACCGGGACGAGTTTTGCCGACGTCCTTCAGGTGCAGGCCGGGTTGGGTGGGTTTTTCGCGGGTTATGTCCCGGGCATGGAACAGCGGGAGTACCCCGCAGGCACTGGAAAGCTCCTGAAGCGCGGAAGCTTCATCGTGTTCCAGATGCACTACACTCCCGTCGAGACGGCGCAGACGGATGCCACCGAGATCGGGCTGTACCTGATGCCCCAGGCACCGCAGCGCGAACTGGTGACGGGAGCTGCGTTCACCACCGATCTGTCCATCCCACCCGGAGCCGCCGATTCACCCGCTGCCGCCGAGATGGCCTTTGCCCGCCCGGTGACCATCTACGAGCTCAGCCCGCACATGCATTACCGCGGCAAGCGCGTGCGTTTTGAAGCGCTGTTGCCGGATGGTTCCACCGACACCTTGCTGAACGTCCCCGCGTATGACTTCGCGTGGCAGGCGATGTACCGCTTCACCGAACCGCGGACCTACCCGGCGGGAACGCGCATCCGGGTGACGGGTGCCTTCGACAATTCCGTCTGGAATCCCTTCAACCCGAATCCCGCGGCGACCGTCGGCTTTGGCGAGCAGACCGACGACGAGATGTTCATCGGGTATCTGAACTACTCGGAGCACTGACGCCGTAGAAGCGGGCGCAGTTGCCGCCCCAGAAGGCTTCGGACTGCGCGGGCGTCCACCCGCGCACAAAGTCCCGGACGAGTCCCTCGACGGCCTCGTACGTCGCCGCAAGTCGGCACACAGGCCAATCTGTACCGAACATCAAACGTTCGGGGCCGAACGCGGCGACAACCGTTTCCAGGAACGGTTGGAAGTCGGACGCCTTCCAATGCTGGTGATCGGCTTCGGTCACCATTCCCGAGACCTTGCAAAGCAGGTTGGGAAAGCGGGCGAGTTCGAGGATCTGGGAGCGCCAGGGTTCGATGGTTCCGGCCTTGATGAACGGTTTCGCGATGTGATCCAGGACCATCGGAAGTTCCGGGAAGCGTTCCACGAAGCGGATCGCCGCTGGCAATTGCCGCGGGTAGATGAGGACGTCGTACGTGAGGTCGTAGGCCTTCAACCGCTCGATCCCGCGGAGGAAATCCGGCCGCAGCAGGAACTCGTCATCGGGTTCATCCTGCACGACGTGCCGGACGCCCACGAACTTGGGATGACGCGCGAGGCGTTCGAGGTCGCGGTCGACGTCCGGCGAGCGCAGGTCCACCCAGCCGACCACTCCCAGCACGCGCGGATCGGCATCCGCGAGGCCGAGCAACCAGTCCGATTCCGCCAGCGACTGCCGCGCCTGGACCGCGATGGAACCGTCAAATCCGAGTGGACGCTGGAGCTTCGTCAGGTCGGCGGGAAGCCAGTCGCGCTCGAGGGGCGATCCCACCGGGATCCACGGATATTCGGCCGCGCTGTAACGCCAGAAGTGTTGGTGCGAATCGATCTTCATGGGGAAGGCTCTGGGGTTCTAGCGGCGGATCGACGTCCGTTCAACGAGCCAGTTCCAGTCGGTTGGGGGTGTCGCGGCGAAGATGCCGCCCGCGCCGCCCTTCACCGGGGGACGCACGGTGCCGTCCGGACCGGTGACCTGCCATCGGTGGGTTTCGAGATGGCCGTCGGCGAAGGACAGGTTCCCGGCACCCTCGTGCGCGGAACCTGGAAGGTTGCCCCAGCGCGGCGCCTCTTCGAGACGGTTCATGAAGAAGCCGTCGTTGATGGTGTCGGGGTGTTCGTCGAGGAAGGTGAACGTCGAGGCGGGCTGGACGAGTTCGGGTTCCTTGAAGAACTGCGTGAACGAGGGATTGAACCGATTGGTGAGTTCGCCGGGGTCGCCCACCAGCGAGTTCAGCGCGTACGACCGGTTGCGCAATCCCACCGTGCTTCGCGCCTGGTCTCCCGGACAACGGAACACGGCGGCCGAGCGCCCGACATGACGTCCCAGCAGCGCATCGATCAGGTACGCGTTGTTCGTGTTCTCCGGGCTGTCCTCCCAGTTGAGGACGTTGTTCGCCCAGTTGCGCCGGAGGGACCGGGTCTCACCCACGCCGTGGTTGTTGACGAACCGGTCCGCGTGGTCGTCCGCGTACAGTTGGGATCCGAGCTGGAGTGAGCGGAGATTGTTGGCGCACGACGTCGTGATCGCCCGGCGCTTGGCGCGCGAGAGGGCCGGGAGAAGCAGGCCTGCCAGGATCGCGATGATCGCGATGACGACCAGCAATTCGATCAGGGTGAAGGCGCGCGTGCGGAGGGGCATGATTCGGTGTGGTGAGGGGAAGGTTTGGAAAGGATGGGGATGCCCGACCGAAGAGCGTTCGTGTCTCGGCTCAGCTGGCGTTCGTACGCAACGCTTCGGCGCGCGCCCATTGATCGGCGGCGAGAATGGCGGGGAGATCCGGTGATTCCACCACGGCATGGGCATCCATCACGGATTTCACGAGTCGGCTGATCCCCAGGAAGCCGAGTTCGCGGTTGCAGAACTTTTCCACCGCGACCTCGTTCGCCGCGTTGAACACCGCGGGCAAGGTTCCTCCCACGTCACCGGCCCGGCGGGCCAGCCCCAGCGACGGAAACCGGTCGGTATCGGGTTCCTCGAAGGTCAGGGTGCCAATGCGGGCGAAGTCGGTCGCGACGCGGTGGTTCGAGGCGCGCCCGGGATAGGTCAGCGCGTACTGGATGGGAAGGCACATGTCCGGCGTCGAAAGCTGCGCGATGATCGACCCATCCACGAACTCCACCATGGAGTGGACGATGCTCTGCGGATGGACGACGACGCGGACGCGATCCATCTCGATGTTGAACAGCCATCGGGCCTCGATCATTTCGAGGCCTTTGTTGAACAGGGTGGCGGAATCGATGGTGATCTTCCGGCCCATCACCCAGGAGGGATGCTTGAGCGCCTGTTCGAGGGTCACTGCCGAGAGCGCCTCGATCGGCCAACGCGTCTTGTCGCGGAACGGTCCGCCACTCGCGGTGAGCCAGAGGCTTCGCACCGATTCCGTGGGCTTGCCGTCGAGGCATTGGAAGATGGCGGAATGCTCGGAATCCACCGCCAGCACGCGGACGCCATGACGGCGGGCCTCCGACATCACGATGTCGCCGGCCATCACCAGGATTTCCTTGGAGGCCACGGCGATGTCCTTTCCGGCGCGGATGGCGGCCAGAGCCGGCGCGAGACCAGCGGTGCCGACGATCGCGATGAGCACCACGTCCGCTTCGGGCATTGTGGCCAGTTCGATCAGGCCGGCGTCGCCGGCGAGAACGCGCGTGGTCGGGAACGCCGCCTGAAGCTCCGCCACCTTTCCGGCGGATTGGATGGAGATGACCGAGGGTTGGTGGCGTCGGGTCTGTTCGGCCAGCAATGTCGCGTTGCCGCCGGCGGCGAGGCCGATCAGGCGCAACTGGTCGGGCAGGTCCTCGACGACCTTGAGGGTGCTGGTGCCGATGGACCCGGTGCTGCCGAGGAGGACGACGTTCTTCATGCGGAGATGACCGGGTGAGAATCATCGGGCCGTCCCACTGAGGGCAAGGGG
>JAIXZE010000149.1 GCA_027489875.1 Verrucomicrobiales bacterium | reverse complement strand
TTTGCGCGAGCGCCAGGCATCGTTGGGGGGCACCAGTGGACGCGTTCCGCGCGGAGGCGTGGGGTGCGAAGGGAGCGGACAACTGTTGCCGTTCTCCTTCGAGGTTTTGCGGCTTTGCGGGAACTGCGGCTGGATTGGTGTGGGCGGGTGTCCGGCGGTGCCACAACCGCGTTGCGGTTGGGACCGGGTTTGGCGTTGGACCCAGGGTTGTCCTCGTGCCTCGGACCAACCCTGGGCTAGGGGACAGAACGCCGTTGGCGTTGGGGCGGTGTGAATCCCGTCCGTTGCCCTGCCAACTCCGTCCTCGACAAAGGGGATGGAACCGGGCACGCCATCGGGCACTTGCCCCCTGTTGATCCCCAGCAAGAACGTCCTGTCTTTCGCCGCCCTGTTCCGGGGTGGCTTGTGGCATTGCGGGGGTGGCTGGTTCTGGGCCTCGTGGGGGTGGGGATCTCGCTCGGATCGATGGTCCGGGCGCAGGCTCCCGCGGCACTGACGAACATCGCCGACATCAAGGCGCTGAGCCCCGAGGTGGCGGCGGCCGGGCAGTTGGTGCGGCTGCGTGCGGTGGTGACCTATACGCATCCGGCGAGCTACATCCTGATTGTCCAGGATCCGACCGGCGGGATCTATGCGGTGCCCGGGACGCCTGAGGAACACGCGCGGTTCGGGGTGCAGCACGGGGATGAAGTGGAAATCCTCGGGCGCACCGATGCGGGCGGATTCGCCCCCATTGTCAACGGGGTGGAATCGAACCGGCCGGTGACGATCCGGCGCATCGGTCCGGGGCAGTTGCCGCGGGCGTTGCGGGTGTCGCCGGACCTGACGTCGTTCGCGATGTTCGACAACCACTGGGTGGAAGCGGCGGGCGTGGTGCGGTCGGTGGTCCACCTGGAGGAAGTGTGGGAAGATGACCGGATCCAGATGGTGCTGGACGCGGGCAACGGACGGTTCCGGGTAGTGTTGCCGGGGTTTCCCAAGGGAGCGCCCTTGCCGGTTTCGCTGGTGGATTCGGTGGTGCGGATGGAAGGCGTGTTCAGTTCCGTGGCCAACGAGCGGCGTCAACTGGTGGGCATCCGTTTGTTGGTTTCGGGGTTGGACCACGTGCATGTCGAGACGCCGGCGCCGTCGGATCCGTTCGCGTTGGCGGCGGCCTCGATGGCGGACCTGAACAAGTATCGGCCGTCGGCGGCTCCGAGCCGACGCGTGCGCGTGCAGGGGGTGGTGGTGGCGGTGCGTCGCGGGCGTGGGCTCTACGTGCAGGAAGGGGAACTCGGGTTGTGGGTGGAACGGAGCGGTCCGGTGGTGGCGAAGGTGGGGGATCGGGTGAGCGCGGTGGCGTTTCCCGGGTTGGGGCCGTTGAACCCGCGACTCGAGGATGCGGAACTCCGCGTGGAAGGGCAGGTCCCGCTGCCGGCACCGCTGGTGTTGTCGGGAACGAACTGGATCAATGGATCCTTCGAAGGCCGGCGGGTGGTGGTGGAGGGCGAGGTGATGGCGCAGGGCGTGCATGCGGAAGGGCGGATCCTGACGTTGCGCACGGACGGTCACGTGGTGGATGTGGTCGTGGGCGGAGGTTCGGAGGGCGGGGCCCGGGAACTCGATGCATTGCCGGCCCGGTCCCGGGTGGAGGTCACGGGGGTCTATGAACCGATCATGGGCGATGCGGGCGAGGTGCGGAGTTTCCTGCTGCGGGTCTCGGACCCGGGCGAAGTGGTGGTGACACGGACGCCGTCGTTCTGGACGACGGGCAGGCTGGTGGCGTTGTCGATGGGGTTGGTGGGGTTGCTGGTGGCCGGCACGGGTCTGGCGGTGTCGTTGAAGCGTCGGAACCAGAGGCTGGAAGCGGAGGTCGCGCGGCGTCGGCAGGCGGAGCAGGAATTGCGGGAGGCCCGGGATGTCCTGGCGCAGACGAACGCCTCCCTGGAGACGCGCGTGACGGAACGGACGCGGGCGCTGGAACAGGAAGTGAGCGAGCGGCGACGGGCGGAGATCGCGGCGGAGCGGGCGAACCAGACCAAGAGCGAGTTCCTGGCGAACATGAGCCACGAGATCCGCACGCCGATGAACGGCATCATCGGGATGAACAACCTGCTCCTCGACACTGAGCTGACGGTGGAGCAACGGGATTTTGCGACCATGGTGGCGACGAGTGCGGAGTCGTTGCTGACGGTCCTCAACGACATCCTGGACCTGTCGAAGATCGAGGCCGGACAGTTGGCCTTCGAGCACACGGATTTCGAGGTGCGGGAGTGTGTGGAAGGCGCGGTTGAACTGTTCGTGGAACGGGCGGAGGCGAAGGGTCTGGAGCTGGCGTACCTCGTGAACCGTGAGGTGCCGCGGCGGTTGCGCGGGGATCCCGGCCGGTTGCGTCAGGTGCTGGTGAACCTCATCGGCAATGCGGTGAAATTCACGCCGCAGGGCGAGGTGTTCGTCGGCGTCGAGTTGACGGAGTGCATGCCGGACGAGTGGTGCCTGCGGTTCGTCATCCGCGATACGGGCATCGGTCTGGATGCGGAAACGGTGACGCGATTGTTCCAGCCGTTCGTGCAGGCGGAGGCCTCGACGGCGCGTCGGTTTGGCGGGACGGGTCTGGGTCTGGCGATCAGCCGGCGACTGGTCGGGATGATGCGCGGCGAGATCGGGGTCCAGAGCGAGCGGGGAAAGGGTTCGGAGTTCCATTTCACGGCGTGGTTTGGCACGCCGGAATCCAAGGCCGTGCTTCCGGAGGTGGCCGGGGTCGTGTTGGAAGAATTCACGGGCGCACGGTTGCTGGTGGTCGACGACAACCAGACCAATCGTCGGATCCTGGAGTATCAGTCGGCCGGGTGGCGGATGGAGTTGGTCGACAGCGTGCCGGACGGCGAGACGGCACTCGCGGCGTTGAGGCAGGCGGCGGCCGCCGGCACACCGGTGGAGGTTGTGCTGCTGGATTACCAGATGCCCGGGATGGACGGGTTCGAGGTGGCGCGTCGGATCCAGCAGGACACCACGTTGCCGCCGACGCGGGTGGTGATCCTGACGTCGATGTGCCATCGGTTGCCGCCGGCGGACCTGAAGTCGGCGGGCATCGCGGCGTGGCTCGTGAAGCCAGTGAAGCCCTCGCGGTTGTACGATACCCTGGTGACGATCCTGTCGGCCCTGCGCCAGCAGCGGATCAGCACGGGCGAGACGGAGCGGTTGCATCGGCCGGCACGGTTGGAGGGGGCGGAGTTCGCCCAGCATTTTCCGGGACGGATCCTGGTGGCAGAGGACACGCCGGTGAACCTGATCCTGGCGCTGAAGGTCCTGGAGCGGCTGGGGTATCGGGCGGATCGGGCGTCGAACGGCCTGGAGGTGCTCGAGGCGGTGCGTCGGGCTCCGTACGACCTGATCCTGATGGATTGTCAGATGCCGGAGATGGATGGGTACGAGGCGACGCGACGCATCCGGATGCGCGAGAAGCCGGGGGAACACATCCGCATCGTGGCCATGACGGCCAATGCGATGAAGACGGACCGGGAAGCGTGTCTGGCGGCGGGCATGGACGATTATGTGTCGAAGCCGATCTCGTTCGAGGCGCTGAAGGAGGCGTTGCGGCGCGGGTTGGGCGAGGTGATCTCCTGACATGGGTGCCGTGCCTTGGAGTGCGGTTCGCGCGGAGTTGGCGTCGGCGGTCGAGGCGCTGGATGATGCGGCCTTTGATCGGGCCTTTCCGGTGGCCGTGCGGGTGGTTTCGACGACGCACTGGACGCCGGTGGCGATCGCGCGGAAGGCGGCGGAATTCCTGGTGCGCGGTCCCGGGACGCGGGTGCTCGACATCGGATGCGGCCCCGGGAAGTTCTGCGTGGTGGGGGCGTTGAGCACGCCGGGGAAGTTCACGGGGGTGGACCGCCGGGCGCGGTTGTGTTCGGTGGGGCGGGCGCTGGTGCAACGGGCGGGCATTCCGAACGTGGAATTCGTGCATCGGGACGTCCTTGGGATGTCGTTCGAAGGGTACGACGCGTTCTACCTGTTCAATCCGTTCGGGGAGAACATCGGGGAAGCGCCGCCGATCGACGGATCGGTGGAGTTGTCGGCGGCGAACTACCACCTGTTTGCGGCGCATGTGGCGCGGGAATTGGCGCGGGCTCCGCTGGGGACGCGGGTGGCGACGTACTTCGGGGCGTGCGAGGAGGTGCCGATGGGCTTTTCGTGCGTGGGTTCGGCGCTGACGAATGAACTGCGGTTCTGGGAGAAGACGGGTGTGAGGACTGAGTTTGAAGTTTGAAGTTTCAAGACACTTGGAAAGGATTCGGGGCGGCGATGTCCTCATCGCCTTGGGAATGGCTTTCGAACGGCGACGAGGACGTCGCCACCCCGGTCGGGGGACTGGGAACTGGAGACTGGGAACTGGAAACTCCCTAAACAGCCTCCTGACGTCGACTGCTACGCCGTGGATTGTAGGCCGCGTGCCCTCACGCGGCGGAGCCATGGACCAGCGCCGGGTGATGGCATTCGGCCTGCAGCCCTGTCACGTCCTGGATGAAAGTTGTGACCGCAGGCGCTGACACCGGAAGTCCAAGGGGGTGCCTCCCGGGTACGCCGGAGGCGTTGAAGCGGATAGCCCGGGGTGCGAAGCAACCCCGGGTTCGGGCGACTCAAGGAGTCGCTTACCCCGGCAGGGGTTGCAGACTGCCGGATCTTCGCACCCCTCCGGGGTGCGGATCCAAATCGACACGCCATTCCCCGGGTGCGTGCTTCGCACGACCTGGGGCTATCGGCTGCAACGCCTCCGGCGTAAAGACCTCCGGGATCGGACACCCCCCGCCGGGTGAGGGCACCCGGCCTTCAAACTTCAAAAGTGCAACCCCCCGCCGGGTGAGGGCATTCGGCCTGCAGCCGTGGAAGGGGGCTACTTTTCTGTAACCACGGGCGGGCGG
>JAIXZE010000066.1 GCA_027489875.1 Verrucomicrobiales bacterium | reverse complement strand
TCGAACCGTTTGAGAACGGCCAGGGATTTTCCCTCCGCGTCCTCCGCGCCGGAGCGCCGCGTGGGGGCACGCGGCCTGCAGAGGGGAGATGCGAGTTGCCAGATCCCAGATCGTAGCAGCCGAGGTAACGAGGCTGGGTCAGGGAGTTCCCAAATCTGTAGGCCGGGTGCCCTCACCCGGCGGAGAGGGGGAAGGAGTTTGAAGCCGGACGGGGAGTTTCCAGATGCCAGTTTCCAGATTCCAGGAAGATCCCAGAAGGCTTCTTTGCGGCTTCGCGGCTTGGCGACTTTTCCCGTTGTTCCTTTTGCCGGAGAGCGGGGCAGGTGAAGCCGCAAAGCCTCGAAGGGGAAACGGGTGATGCGTACCCGTCGCGACAGGGGATGGTTTCGGGGTGGCGATGTCCTCATCGCCATGGGAAAGGCTTTGGAACGGCGACGAGGACGTCGCCTCCCCCTTTGAAATCGGGATCGGGATCGGGATCGAGTGGGGGCGGGGTGGCGACGTCCTCGTCGCCCTGCCAGAGCCACTCTCAGGGCGATGAGGGCATCTCGGCTCCGAATCCATTCGAGGAGCGCCTGCTCGAAGCGGGTGTCCACCGGCACGCCCAGTTCGATTCCTGCCGCATGCGAAGCCTAGAACGGATCCTGTCCGTTCTTCGCGGTGGATGTGCGTGACGCGAGCCACCAGATATCCCGGTTGTTGGCGAACCTGCCGTCGTCGAGCCGGGAGTAATCGGTGACCTTGCCATCGAGGCCGGCGCGTCCGGCGCGGGGTTTCTCCAGCCATTTGCGGAGCTCGGCGTGACCGTCGAGGAACGACAGGGCACCGGAGCCTCCGTGGAATGCCGCGGGGAAATCCACCCATCCGCGGGCCGAGGTCTGGGCGAGGCTGTCGGGAATCCGGTGTCCGAATCCACCGTCGTTGATGCTGGCGGGGTGTTCGTCGATGAACACCCAGATCTGCGAGGGACGCGGGGCGTCGCCATCCTTGCCGAACACCATCCAGCGACCGCCCCGGTTGTTCGGGAAGCTGCCTTCCTGCCGTGAGTCGAGCCAATGCCCCATGGTCGGGCCGCCGTCGGGCCAACTGCCCACGGCCTGACTGGCAGCGACGCTGCGGATGCGGCGGACGCGTCCCACGCCCGGCCGCTGGACGGTGGTCCAGTCGCCGGGGCATTGGTAGATGCCGGGGGTGGTCGTATAGGGGCCGAGCACGGCGAACTGTTTGTTCAGCAGGGTCTGGGGATCCCAGTTGGACGCATTGGCCCCGTTGTTGTCGATGCTGCCGCGGACCCATCCGTCGCCTCCGTAGGTGTTGGGCATGTACTTGCCCTGGAAATCCCCGGCGTAGAGTTCAAAGGCGAGTTGGAGCTGCTTCTGGTTGGAGAGGCATTTGGTTCCCTGGGCTCGGACCTTTGCCTTCGCCAGCGCGGGGAGGAGCATCCCCGCCAGGATCGCGATGATTGCGATGACCACCAGAAGCTCGATGAGGGTGAAGGCTCTGGGGCGGGCCGTCGCGTGCGTGAACCGGGGTCTCATGTTTGGCAGTAGAATCAGAGCCCAGTGCCGAGGCGAGGCATTTTCCGGGGGGCACCATGGGCGGGGCGCATCTTGAAACTGCCCCCGCAAGGAACGGGGTGGCGACGTCCTCGTCGCCGTTCCGAAGTTGTTCCCAGGGCGACGAGGACGTCGCCTCCCCGTACTGGAAGGGGGCGGTGTGAGCAGGCAGCCGCCGTGGGCTCCTTGGCTCAGGGGAAGCGGAGCTCCAGTTCGCCATCGCCGCTGAGACGAAGAACGGTACGTGAGGCCGGCGCTTCCGGATCGGGCTCGCGTTCGATGGGCTGTCCCTTCCAGAGCAGGGCGGAGGGTTGTCGGATGCTGCCAACGATCACGTGCGAGGTTTCGTCGCGGGGAAGTTGGATGCGGAACCGGACGCGGGAGGGTTCGGCGAGGATCGTTTGTGCGGGGCCGGCGGCCGAGATCCAGACGCGTGGGGTGTGGGCGGCGGCGAAGCCGTGTAGGGCGCGTTCGCCGTACGCGATGGCGGCGAGCGGCAACAGGGTGCCGGGATTGATGGGAACGGGATTCCGGGATTGGGCGCGCAGGTCGAAGCTGTCGGGCAGGCAACCCAGGGCGGCCCCATCGGATTCGGGATGGACGTGCTGGACGCCGGCGAAGGCGATGCCGTGGGCGAGTCGGGTCCAGTTCAAAGAACGGTCGTGGGCAGCGAGACGCAGCAGGGCATCGGCGTAGACGAGCCCGCACCATTGGACGGGCAGACCGATCCAGTTGGGCGCGATGAACTGGGTGGCTCCGAGCACGGGCGTGGTGCTGTAAACGCCGACGGGTCCCTCGACCGGGGAGGCCAGGTACACGAAGGGAACGCCGGTCCACGCCCAGTAACGGGCGCGATCGAGGAAGAGGCGATCGCCCGTGAGTTCGTATCCGAGCACATGGACCTTCACGAGGTACGCGCTGGCGAGGATGTCCGGTGTGTGGAGCGGCACTTCCCAGGTTTGCGCGCCGCGCGGGACTTCGTCGTCGTACTGGGACATCCGACGCAGGTGGACGAGGCACTCGTCGACCAAGGTCGCGTCGCCGGACAACAGGGCGTGGTCGAAGGCTTGGGAAAGGTGGGTGGCGGTCAGGCCGTTGGCGTGGTTGGTCCAGTGGGTGCGCCCGAGATCCTGCGCGGGCGAGGGGGCGCGATAGTGGAGTCGCGTCTCGGAGCCGAGGGCGTCGAGGTGCTGGCGGGCGAGCGTCGCGCTGGTGCGTGCGGTCGCCGGGGCCTTCAGCGCGACGAGGGCGGGGGAGGGAAAGCGGATGTGTCCGATGAGGCCCTGCGTCCACGCATTGTCCGGGATGGTGGCGGCGTTCTCGCGGGCCGCGAGGGTGAGGCGTTCGGCGAGGGCGGAGTCCGTGATGCGGTGGGAAAGCCAGGATTCGAAATAGCCGGCGTCGGGAGCGGGAGAGGGATGAAAGCCGTTCCCTACGGCGTGACGATATCGGCTGCCATCGCGGATGCCGGAATCGAGCCAACCGCGGGCGGCGAGACGGAAATAATCCTGCGCGCTGGGAACGGGCTTCGGAAGCGGAGGCAGGCCCGCGCGGCGGACGTGGGATTGGAGCGCGGGGACCACGGTGTTACCGGAACCGGCGGTGAGGTAGGATTCGGCTTCGAGCGCGACACCGGCCTTCAACGGATGGCCTGCGTACGGGAGCAGGGATCCGTCCTCGCGGACCTCGGGCCGCGCGCCGGGATGCAGGATCCCGAACAGGTGTCCGCCCGAACCCGTGATGCGGTCGGGGGAATCGTGCAGCGGTGCCAGCGGGAGCGAGGCGGCCGCGCCGGGGTTCCACGAGAGCGAGAGCCAGTTGCCCTCCGCGGCGATGGCCATCAGCGGAAAGGTGAGCTTGAGCGGGTCGACGACCTGGCGTCGCGCCTGCGCTCCGATGAGATCGCGTTCGGAGCTGCTTTCCTCGTCGGCGAGGTATTCAACGCCCGCGAGGAGTCCCTGCGATTTGCGGGCTCCGAAACTGCCCGCCCCCGGAAGGACCAACAACGCCGGCGCGAACACGACGTTCCGGTCCTGGTCGACGCGGATGCGCGAGCGATGGCGGAGGTGTTCGCCGTCGACGTCAAAGGTCTGGTCGAAGGTCCACACGGCACCGTCGGGATCGCGGTGGCGGCTCTGGATCTCGACGCTGCGCGGGGAGCGCTTGAAGCGTGGGCCGGGGGCGAGCGGGCTGCCGAGATCGAACCAGCGGGTGGTGCCGTCCCGTTGGTATGCGACGGGTGCCTGCGTGTGTCCGATGGCGAACGGACGACCATCGATGTCGATGACGAATGCCCCGGGACCCGTGGTCGCGTGGCGGAGGGTGAGCGGACCGGCGCGCAGGGTGGCGGTGATCCCGGTCATCGACGCGGCGCGGGCTGGAGCCCACGTGGGTGGGGTCAGCGTTGGCCGCGGTTCGAATCGCAGCGAACGCAGGGTGAATGAGCTGGAGGATCCCGGAGGGTCCACACGCAGGCGGGTGCCCGGACCGAGGGGCGGGATCGGAACGCGAAGGACGGCGTTCGTGTTCCCGGGCATGAAGAAGCGCACCGAGCGTTCCTCGGATTCAGGCAGTCTTCCGGCCCAGAAGACCTGCGCGGAACCGGCCGAATCCGATCGACCTTCCACGATCATCCACAAGGGGAGGTCCGCCGGATAATCGCGGGCAGGTCCGATGAAGTAGGGATCGGAGCCGGTGATCCCGACGTGCAGCGCGCCGTTGGTGGTGCGCAGGGAAACGTCATGGGCCGGCTTCCACTGCGCGGCGGTGGTCGGGTCGGAAAGGTCAAATGCCGGCAGGTCGGCAGCGGCGGTCCGCAGGGCGAGCAGCAGGACCATGAGGCGAAGGAGCATTGGGGGGAGAGTCAAGTTTGAGGATTCAAGATTCAAGCGACCGAATTGAAGGCCGGGTGCCCTCACCCGGCGGCCTTGAAGAATCCGCCGATGCCACGAGCGTCGTCGACGACGTCACGAGGCGAGTTTCGTTGGCGCGCCCAGCATGGCACGGGGTGGCGACGTCCTCGTCGCCGCTGGAAAGCCATCGTCGGGGCGATGAGGACATCGCCGCCCCGGACGAGGTCATCATTCGCCGCGTGCCCCCACGCGGCGCTGTCTTCAAAATTGGATCCTCACACTTGAGACTCCCGCCGCCACGGCGGGATCAGGCTCGTGCAACGAATCCCAACGGGATTCTGGCTCCAAGCCCAGGGTTGCCGAGCTTGCGAGGCTACCCTGGGTCACCATTGGATTGGGTTCCAACCGCAAAGCGGTTGTGGCCATTCCGCCTCGGGAACGTGGTGGTCAGGGACCGAATCGAGGAAGCCACAACCGCGTTGCGGTTGGCTGTATTCGGAACCGTGACCCAGGGTAGCCTCGCAAGCTCGGCAACCTGCAAGCCTCAACGCCTTTGGCGTTGCAGAGAGATTTGAATCTGGGAACTGGGAACTGGGAACTGGGAACTGGGAACTGGGATCTGGGATCTGGGATCTGGGAACTTCCTCCCACAGGCCATGGATCGGGCCTTCACGCAAGGAGGGCGTCCAGATCCAGCGGGTGGGTGAACATGTTGAGGGAGCCATCGGGTTTCCGGGGCCACTGGTCCGGGGCGCGGTCACGGTAGAGTTCGACACCATTGCCATCGGGGTCGCGGAGATAGATGGCTTCGCTGAGGC
>JAIXZE010000258.1 GCA_027489875.1 Verrucomicrobiales bacterium | reverse complement strand
TCCCTCGGACCCATGGATCAACAGCGGTCCCCCGCGTCTTGCCAAAGGTCCTGTGCTCGATTTCAACCTCCCCGAACCGGACGCCCCCATCCTCCTCTTCCGCCTCCTCCGCGACCCGCAGTAACGCGCCACCCTTCTGAAATCTGGAACCTGGGGGCTGGCAACTCCCTTTTGGAGGCCGGGTGCCCTTACCCGGCGTTCCAAAGGAAGCTCCCAATCACCAGATTCCTGCCCCGAAGGGGCAACCGGTGAAAGGTGGAACCCCGGGGACCATGCCACGTAACGTGATCTGTGCCCTGAAAGGGCACACGGGACTGGGTGCGTGTGGTCATCGTTCGCCCCGTTGGGGCGAGGTGTCATGGGGTGGAGTGACCCAGGGTTCCGCTCCGCTCCACCGCTGGGCTATCGCCGTGCGCCGCGTTGCGGCGAGGGCAGGCGCAGGATGCATGTCCGCGGGATGCGTCCCTCATTGGACCGAACGCGTCACCCCACGCCTTCCGAATCTGTGAAATCCGAGGACCTGCTTCACCAACCCCTCCTGAATCTGTGCAATCTGTGAAATCTGTGGACCTCTTCTCCCCATCCCTCCCGGATCCCTACAATCCGTGCAATCTGTGGATCGTCTCCCCACACCCCCTCCACATCTGTGAAATCTGTGAAATCTGTGGATCGTCACACCCCCGCCAAGCGCCCGGTGGAATCCCCGAACCGCTCCAACTTCGACACCCCCATCCGATCGGCGAGGCTGAGGAACAGGTTCGAGGTGGGCTTGGATCCGTGCTTCACGAACCGACCGGGGTTCAGCGTCCCACCACCGGCACCGGCGAGGACGATGGGCAGGTTCGAATGCGTGTGACGGTTCGCATCCGCGTTGCCACCGCCGTACACGATCATCGAGTTGTGCAGCAGCGAACGGCCATCGACATCCTTCGTCGACGCCAGCTTCCCGATGAACTTCGCGAACTGCTTCGCGTACCAGAGATCGATCTCGGCCACCTTCCGGATCTTGTCCTCCGTGTTGAAATGGTGGGAAAGGTCGTGGTGCCCCTCCGAGACCCCGATCTCCGGAAACGACCGGTTCGAACCATCATGTGCGAGCAACAGCGACGCGACCCGGGTCGAGTCCGTCTGGAAGGCCAGCGCCATCATGTCGTACATCAGTTCCATGTGCTGTCCGAAGTCCGACGGCACACCCGACGGCGTCGCGAGGTCGGGATCCACGGTGGTGCCAAAACGTTCCGCCTTGGCGATGCGCGTCTCGATCTCGCGGATGCCCGTGAGATACTCGTCGAGCTTCTCACGGTCGCGGGCGTCGAGCCGACGTCCCATGCCCTTGGCCTCGGCCTGCACGAAATCGAGGATCGACCGCTGCTCCGCCTGACGCTGCTTCAGGTTGGTCCGGCGTTCGCCATGCGAACCCGACCCGAACAGCCGCTCGAACACCAACCGCGGATTCACCTCCGCCGCCATGGGCGTCGTCGGGGAACTCCAGGAGAGATTGTACTGATACGCGCACGCATAGCCGGCATCACAGCCACCCGAGGGTCGGCTGATATCGGAGGTCAACTCCAGCGACGAGAACCGCGTCAAATGCCCCACCTCACGGGCGATGGCCTGGTCGATGGAGACCCCGGCACGGATGTCGGTGGCGCTCTTCTTCAAGCGCACTCCTGTCAGGAATACGCCGTTGCCCCGCGCATGATCGCCCGCGCCATCGGGTCCGGGTTCTGCCTCGCGATGGTCGAGTCCGCCCAGCACCTGAACCATGTTCCGGTGCGCCTCCAGCGGCTTCAACGTCTGGCTCAGCGCAAAGTCCGCCCCCTCCTGACCGGGCCACCACGCCGACGGAATCGCGCCATTGGGAAAGAACACGAACGCGGTGCGCAAGGGCGCGCCGGTGGCGGTGGCGGCCAGCTTCGACGCCGTTCCCGATGCACCCAGCACCGGCATCGAGACAAACGCCGGCAAGGCAATGCTCGCGCCCAGACCGCGCAGGAAGTGGCGACGCGAAAGGCTGAAGTGACGTTCGGCGGCGATCTGTTGGGAGGTCTTCATGGCTGGCTGGGGGTCGAGCCCCCTTTCGGTGCGGACGTTTCCTTCGGCAAAGTGTTCCCAGACCCGGCTCGCCGGGTCTTCTGGAATGGGGCGGAACCGATGACGGCGGTGAACAGTTCCGCCGGTTTGCCATCCGACTGCGTCAGGCGGGCCACGATGGCATCCACGGTCTCGACGTCGTGGTACTCGAGGCCACGCCCCAGCGCGTAGGTCAGGACCTTCTCGGTCAGCGTGTGGTAGAACGCCTCGGAGTGCGACGACGCCAGGATGCGCTTGAGATCCTGGATGCGCGTGAAGCTTTCTCCGGTCAGCAGCGTCGCCGACGCATCGATCGGCAGCGCGCGCTCCTCGCTGCGCCACATGCCCATCGCATTGAAGTTCTCCAGCGCCAATCCGAGCGGATCCATCCGGTTGTGACACCCGCTGCACAACGGCTGCTGCCGGTGCAACTCCAGCGTCTCCCGCAAGGTCAGCGTCTTCTCCTTCATCGCCTTCGCCGCATCCTCCAGCGGCGGCACATCTGGCGGGGCCGGCGGCGGTGGGGTGCCAAGAATGTTCTCAAGGATGAACAACCCCCGCTTCACCGGCGACGTCCGGGTGGGATTCGACGTCACCACCAACACGGTTCCCTGCGTCAGCAATCCGCCGCGAGGACTGTCCGGCGGCAACTCGACCCGACGCAGCTCATCACCCTTCACCCCCAGATCACCGAGGTCGTAGTGCTTCGCCAAACGCTCGTTGAGGAAGGTATAATTTCCGTCCAACAACTCGCGGAGGCTGCGGTTCTCGCGCACCACGTACGCGAAGGTCTTCTCCGTCTCCATCCGCATCGCCCGACGCAACTCGCCATTCAACTCCGCCCGCAGAGGCTGGCTGTTCCGCCGCTGGAACAGCGGACGCATCTCATCCATCCACTGCTTCTCCGCCACCGTGAGCTCCGTCTCCGGCTTCCGCCTCAACTCGGTGAACCGTGCGCGCTTCGCCTCGAATTCCGGATCCGGCTTCGCCTCGCGCGTCAGCACCTGCCGCGAATCAATCTGCGCGGTCTCCACGTCCCGCGCCTGCAACCATTGCCCGACGAAGTTCCGGATGAATCCCTCGAACCGCGCATCCCGCATCATGCGGTCCACCTGAGCCTCCAGGTTCGCCCGCAGCTTCCCCTCGCCCGCCAACCGGAACAACTCGGCGTCCGGCATGGTCGACCACAGGAAATACGAAAGCCGCGACGCCAGCGCGTGTTCATCCACGAACGGATGCCCGGCCCCGGACGCAGTGGTCGGATCAACACCCTCCTCCCGGAACAGGAACCGTGGCGACGCCAGCACCGCCACCATGGCCTGCCCGATGCCTTCCTCGAAGCTCGCCCCCTTCCGCGAGTACGTCTGCTCCGCCAACGCGACCAGTCGGTCGAGCGTCTCCGCTTCCACCGGACGCCGGTAAGCGCGCTGCACGAACGCCCCGAGCAACTCGCGCGCATAGACCCGACGTGCCTTCCGATCCTTCGGCGGATCCTTCGGAAAGAACTTCGCGTAATTCTTCGGGCGGACGAAATGCTTCCCGTCCATCGGCCCCCTCACCGTCACCGAATCGATCCGGAAGGCCAGCGAACGCACCTGCTTCTGGTCCGGCGTCAACGGATCCACCGAGAATGCCAACTCGTGTTCACCCGCGGTCCAGGTCCGATCGAACTCATACCGGAGCACCCGATTATTCTCCCGGGTGAGTTCCTGCGAGACGAGCGACTCGCCATCCACCTGGAAGCCCAACCTTGCCTTGTTGTAGTCGAACTGGTTGTCGACGAACTTGTCGGTGGCGGTCACCTGCACCTGAAGTTGGTACCGGCCCGGCTTGGACACAGGCACCCGATGCGTCACCCGGTTCGTCTCGTAGTACGAAAGCACCAGCGTGTCGCCGTTCGCAGCCATCCCCTCCCGCGCAAACTTCCGCCCCGGAATCTCCTCCTCGACCGGCACGCGCGAAACCGTAGGCACCGCCCGGGTCACGATCGTCCGCGCCGCCGCCAGGTACTTCTCCAGCAGCATCGGCGAAACCGTCAGCACATCCCCGATGTTGTCGAACCCATGGCCCGTATCATCCGCCGGAAACTCCGCATGGGTGTCGAACTCGATCCCCATCAGGTCGCGGATCGTGTTGCGGTACTCCACTCGGTTCAACCGCCGCACCGTCACGCGTCCGGGATCCGGGTCTTTCGGATCCACCCGAAACACCGCCTCCTTGATCCACGCCTCCAACTGCTGCTTCTGCTCCGCCGTCGGCTGCTTCTTCTTGGCCGGCGGCATCAGCCCGGCCCGGACGTTCTTCAACACATGCAGCCACAGCGCATGATTGCCCAGGAGCGCTTCCTCCGACGCGAACTGGTCGAGCGTCACCCGCCCCTTGTCCATCCCATCGCCGTGGCAGTCGTAGCAGTACTCCTTCAGCACCGGTTCAATCCCGGACCGATACTGCGTCATCGCGGCCGATGCCGGCGTTTGCCCCAGCGACGGCGATGCCCCCGCGAAGGCCAACGCCGCCAACCACGACACCCCCCGGAATCGGAGGGCAAACGAAACTCGGCTGGAGCGTGGCAACGGCATCGGTGGTGATTTCCCCGCACTCTGCCCCAACCAAAACCAATCACAAGCCCCGCGAATGGGGTTCCCAGCCACGGGGCGCACCTTGACACTACCCCCGTAACGAATGGGGTGGCGACGTCCTCGTCGCCGGTCCCAAAGCTCTTCCCACGGCGATGAGGACATCGCCGCCCCGTTCAAGGTCCACGGCCGGGGTGGCGACGTCCTCGTCGCCGCTCTGAAGCCGTTCCCATTCGGGGCTGTGTCGTGAGGGTCCAGATCGGGATCGAGTTCGAGTTCGGGCTCGGGATCGATGAAGGCCCTTCGGCCTGTTCCCTCTATCCCGGAGGGATTTCAGCAGATAGCCAATACAGGGTCGCGAAGCGCACCCCGGGTTCACTTGGGAAAGGGAATTAACCCCGGAGGGGTTGAAGAATCCGCAGCCTTCGCACCCCTGCCGGGGTGCGGAATCCTTCATGACGCGCCTTTCCCCGGGTGCGTGCTTCGCACGACCCGGGGCTATCGGCTCCCATCCCTCCGGGATGCCCGCACGCGAGAGGCGTGGGAGTGAGCCCGGCAACGACTTCGCGTTGCTCAGCGCGCTGCTTCTGATGCTCGTCCGATTGACCGCCCTGTGGATCGTCCTGCCGCTGTCGGTCACCTGGGGAATCCTCACGTTATGGCGCGGGTGGGACAAACGCGCTCACGGCTCCGAGATGCACGCATCGTCATCGCTTCCGAGCGCGTCCGGCACGAGTCCACAGGAAAAGCCAGACGCAGGCGAAGCCACCGAAGAGCACCCCGAATCCGGTGACGAAGACCGGACCAAGCCAGACGGTCTCAAACGACTCAATCTTGGAAAGCCCGGGTGCGGTCGGGTCGAATAGGACGTTCACGCGTTCGCCGGTCCCGAATGAAAGGTCCGACGACCCGAAGGAGGAACGCTGGGTGTGCACGATGCCTGCCGAATCCGAAAAAGTGAAAACCGGGTGATACACGGATCCTCCCTTGGAGCCTGCACTGCGCTCCACCGTGATGACCTGACCCGGCACCTGGATCGCTCGGCCAACAAATGCCGCGGTGCGCACCAGCCAAACCAACCCTGCGATCAGGATGAGGTTCCCGATGAGGATGAAGGCGACGCCAACGAGGCTTCCAAAAGACTTCTTTACTTTGATTTCAAACATACCCGATGGGCGCGCTGCCTTGGCATGGAGAAGCAATGGGGTCGTGTCTGTAAATTGTACATTTGTCTTCAACCGCCAGCAATGGGCGCATCTTGACACTGCCCCCGCATGGAACGGGGTGGCGACGTCCTCGTCGCCGTTCCAAAGCCATTCCCGGGGCGATGAGGACATCGCCGCCCCGTTCCAATTCTCAAACGGGGGC
>JAIXZE010000173.1 GCA_027489875.1 Verrucomicrobiales bacterium | reverse complement strand
GTGGAACTGGCGCTGGGTGAGATCCAGGCGGCACGGGCGGTCACGGAGCATCCCTTCCTGGAATTGGCTGACGACAACACCTTCCTGAACAAGGCGTGGGGGAAGGAGTTCCTGCGGGGGCTTGCACCCTTGGGCGTGAGTTGGTTCACCGAGACGGACATTTCGGTGGCGGACGACGATGAGTTGCTCCGGTTGCTTGCGGCGAGTGGGTGCCGCCAGATCCTCGTGGGATTGGAGAGTCCAACGGCGGACGGGCTCGCCGGTCTGGATCCCGGGGAATGGAAGAGGCGTCGATGCGGCCAATACCTGCGGGCCATCGAGAAGATCCAGTCGCACGGGGTGACCGTGAATGGATGCTTCATCCTGGGGTTGGACAGCCAGACCCCGGAGGTGTTCCCGCAGGCGCGGGACTTCATCCGCGAGTCCGGGTTGATCGAGGCGCAGATCACGGTCCTGACGCCGTTTCCGGGAACACCGTTGTACCATCGAATGGCCCGGGAAGGTCGATTGATCCAGCCGCGGTTCTGGGATCGATGCACGCTGTTCGATGTCAATTTCCACCCCCGAAACATGTCGATTGCGGAGCTGGAATCCGGGCTGCGCTGGTTGTTCCGTGAGGTCTACAACGAGGCTGAGGTTGGCCGACGGCAGCGGCATTACATGGAGTTGGTGAAGCGAGGTCCGGAAGTGGCGTCGTCCCCTGGGTTTCAACCTGTCTCCGCCGGGTGAGGGCACCCGGCCTTCAATGGGAGCTTTCAGATTCCAGGGCGTCAACGCGCTTGGCTCCGGACTTGGAGGTACATTAGATTTCACGGATTCCCGCATGAGCACGCATCCGCACCTGTTCCAGGCCTTCGTGGCTTCGGCGCACGCCCACGAACAGCGCATTGCCCTGTACTGGGGCGATCACGAGTTCACCTACGGCCATTTCCTGCGCCAGTCATGGTGGATGCGTGCGCAGTTGATCGAGGGACACGGACTGAAGGCCGGTGAGCGGGTTGGACTGTGGCTGCGGAACCGTCCGGAATTCATCAGTGCGCTCTTCGGCGTGTTGGGTTCGGATGGCGTGGCGGTGCCGATCAACAATTTCCTGAAGGCCGCGGAGGTGGCGTACATCGTCGCGGATGCTGGGATCCAGGTGCTGGTGACCGAGGCGGGAATGGAGGAAGGCGTGCAGGCCGTGCTCGCGCTGTGTCCGGGATTGCGGGTGATCCGGGTGGAGGAGATCCCGGCATCGCTGTCGGACGCGCCTGCCGGGCTTCCAGCGGTGTCCC
The DNA here is from genome assembly GCA_027489875.1 of Verrucomicrobiales bacterium. Taxonomy (GTDB): domain Bacteria; phylum Verrucomicrobiota; class Verrucomicrobiia; order Limisphaerales; family UBA9464; genus UBA6176. The sequence continues at coordinate 5,039 of JAIXZE010000173.1, read as the reverse complement.
GGGGCGTCGATGAACTCGCGGTCCTGATCTACACGAGCGGCACCACGGGGCAGCCGAAGGGCGCGATGCTGTCGCATGGAAACCTGCTGCACAACGTGGAGTCGTGCCGGCAGGTGCTGGCGGTGGTGGACTTCGACAAGTTCGTGCTGATGCTGCCGATGTTCCACAGCTTCATGCTGACGGTGTGCATCCTGCTGCCGTTGCTGGTGGGTGGATCGATCGTGCTGATCCATTCGCTGCACGCGCCCAAGCAGGCCATCCAGGAGATCCTTGTGCGGAAGGGATCGGTGCTGCCGGCGATGGCGGCGTTGTTCCGGACGTTGGCGCACCTGCCGGCGGGGTTGGAGTTGCCATTGCGGCTTTGCATCAGCGGCGCGGGCCCTCTGCCCGCGGAGATCCTGAAGGCGTTCAATGCCCGGTATCCGAGTGTTCCGTTGATCGAAGGCTACGGTCTTTCCGAGGCGAGCCCCGTGGTCTCGGTGAATCCGGTGCAGGGTCCGTGGAAGGCGGGCAGCATCGGATTGCCGATTCCGGGCGTGGAGATCTCGGTGCAGGACGATGCGGGTGTTCCGGTGACGGAGGGTGTGGATGGCGAGATCTGCGTGCGCGGTGGGAACGTGATGTTGGGGTATTGGAATGCGCCGCAGAAGACGGCGGAGACGCTGGTGAACGGTTGGCTCCGCACGGGGGATATCGGGCATCGGTTGCCCGATGGGTATTACGTCATCACGGATCGCAAGAAGGACATGCTGAAGCCGAATGGCATCAACGTGTATCCGCGTGAGATCGAGGAGGTGATCTACCGGTATCCGGGGATCCGCGAAGCGGCGGTCGTCGGGGAACCGTGCGAGAAACGCGGGGAACGTCCGGTGGCTTTTGTTGGATTGGATGAGGGGCGGACGTTCGATGAGCACGCCATGCACGAGTTCCTGCGATCCCAGTTGGCGGACTTCAAGGTGCCGCGGCGCTTCATCGTGTTGCCGGCACTGCCCCGCAACGCCACGGGCAAGATCCTCAAGACCCAGTTGCGTGAGATGCTGGCGAAGGCCTGATGCCGCGACGGAGTTTCCCATGGGCCGGATCGGGCGTAGGATGTCCGCCATGGACTTGATCACGATCCGGGATCTCGAGGTGCATTACCATGTCGGGGTTCCCGACGCGGAACGGGCGAAGGCGCAGCGCCTGTTGATTGATGTGGAGATGGGTTCGGACTTCACCGCGGCGGCGGCCTCGGACGACCTGACGCGGACGATCGATTATTACGCGGTGAGCCGTCGGTTGCTGCGATTGGGCGAGGGGCGGAGTTGGCGCCTGATCGAGGCGTTGGCGGTGGAGATTGCTGAACTGGTGCTGAAGGAGTACGGCGCGGTGAAGGTGGCGGTGGAGGTGAAGAAGTTCATCCTGCCGGAGACGCGTCATGTTTCGGTGCGGGTGGAACGTTCCGCGAAGGGGACGTCCAAACCCGATCCTGCGGACCGGATTGTCCGCGCGGTGGGGGGAGTGCCGGGGGCGTTTCGGAGGTAGTTGGAAGTTTCCAGATGCCAGATTGATGGGGACTGGAGACTGGGAACTGGAAACTCAATCTGCGCCGCGTTGCGGCGAGGGCGGGCGCGGACTACAGCGGGAACGGCTTTGGATCCGTCGCGTAAGGACACGGGCGCATCTTGACACTGCCCCCCTTGGGAGGGAATCGGGGCAGCGATGTCCTCATCGCCATTTGGAATGGCTTTGGAACGGCGACGAGGACGTCGCCACCCCGTTCCTCACGGGGGCAGTGTCAAGATGCGCCCTAAGGGCACGCGGTCTGCAATGGGCACTGGGAACTTTTGCGGGACCTGTCCATGCTTTGTGGATGCCGTTGAGGACACGGGTGAAGATCTGCGGGTTGACCCGCGCCGAGGATGTGGACGCAGCCGTGGAGGCGGGTGCGGATGCCGTTGGGTTTGTGTTCGTGGCGGGAACGCCGCGGGTGGTCTCGGTGGACCGGGCGCGCGCGTTGCGTGCGCGGGTTCCACCCTTCGTGACGGTCGTCGGATTGTTCGTGAATGCGGATCCGGCGGAGGTGCGCGAAACGGTTTCGGCAGTGCGGTTGGACGTGGTCCAACTGCATGGCGAGGAATCGCCGGAGGTGGCCGCTGCCTGCGGCCAATGGGCACGCGTGGTGAAGGCGTTCCGGATGAAGGGACCCGAGACGTTGGAACTGTTCCCCGCGTATGCCGGGGTGGCGCAGGCCTACCTGGTGGATGCGTTCGTCGCGGGAGCCCATGGCGGCACCGGGGCGCGGTTCGACTGGGATCTGGCGATCCGGGCGAAGGGCTTTGGACAACCGGTGATCCTGGCAGGTGGGTTGAAACCCGAGAATGCCGCCGAGGCCGTGCAGCGTGTTGGGGCGTTCGCATTGGATGTGTCGAGCGGGGTGGAGTCGGCGCCGGGCTTGAAGGATCCGGAGCGGATCAAGCGCTTCATGGCAGCGGTGCGTGGGTGAGGGCTTTCTGAGCCATGAGTTCCGTCGCCCTCCCAGACCATGAACTGCTGCGGCGGATCGGGCGCGGCGGGTATGGTGAGGTGTGGCTGGCGCGGAACCTGATGGGGGTGTTGCGGGCGGTGAAGTTCGTTCACCGGGACTCGTTTGAATCCGATCGCCCCTTCGAGCGCGAATTCGAAGGCATCCGGCGCTACGAACCGTTGAGTCGGTCGAGTCCCGGTCTGTTGCCGGTCCTGCACGTCGGGCGGTCGGAGGATGGCGCGCGATTTTACTACGTCATGGAGTTGGCGGATCCGTTGGAGTCGGAAGGCTCCGCGGTCACCGAGTACGAGGCGGCCACCCTGCGGTCCTGGGTGGCGCGACGTGGTGCACTGACGCCTGAACAGTGCGTCGACGTTGCAGGGCAGTTGGGCGGCGGCCTTCTGGCCCTGCACGAAGCCGGGTTGGTCCATCGGGATGTGAAGCCTTCGAATGTGCTCTTCCTTGGCGGCAAGGCACGGCTTGGGGATCCCGGATTGGTGGCGACTTCCGGAGAGGCGCGCAGCTTCGTTGGCACCGAGGGTTATGTTCCCCCCGAGGGACCGGGCACGGTGTCGGCCGATCTTTTTGCGCTTGGGCGCGTCCTGTACGAGGCGCTGACCGGGCGTCCGCCGGAGCGGTTTCCGGAAGTGCCGCCGGAATGGGTGCGTGCTTCCGACTCGCAGCAGCGGTTCGAGTTGATGGAGTTGATCCTGAAGCTCGCGGATCCACGGGGAGGAGAGCGGTATCCGGCAGCGGCCGATTTCCTCGCCGACCTCGCCTTGGTGCGGTCTGGCCGGAGCGTCCGGACGCTGCGTCGGATGGAGCAGGGCGCGCGATGGCTGAAGCGGTTGGTGCCGCTGACGCTGGGGGCGGTGGTCACGGTGGCGGGTTGGGCGGTGTGGCTTCAACGGCAGGCGGACTGGGAGCGCGAACAGACGCGTCGGGTGGAACGTGCCGAACGGAGTCGTCGTCGTGAACTGGTGAACGTGTATGCCGTCCAGGCGATGGCGTTGCGGTTGTCAGGCCGTTTCGATCGTCGGACCGAGGCCCTCGAAGCAATCCGTGCGGCTGCGGCGTTGAACCCGGATGCGGCCCAGATGATGGAGTTGCGATCGCAGGCGGCGGCGGCGTTGGCGCTCCCGGAGCAACGGTTCCTTCCGGCGATGGAATGGCTGGCGCGGCGCGATGCCATGGGTGTCGCGGCCGACAGTTCGGGCGGAACGGTTGCGGTGGTCGAGGGGGATTCTTCGGTTTCGATCCGCACGCTTCCCGACGGGGGCGTGAAGACACGCTTGCCGGCGCTCTCGCGCTACCCGGACGAAGTGGTTGGTTTTGCCCCTCAGGACCGTTGGGTCTGCCTGCGCGTGGGACGGGAGAACTGGTTGGGAGATCTGTCGACGGGAACATGGGTCGGGCCGCGTCCCCCGGGCTGCTTTCTCGGAGCCGATGGCGGATGGATCGCGCTGACGGAAGCGGGTCCGGAAGGAATCAAGGCGTCTGGCGATCTGGTCACGCGCGAATGGCGTGGAACAGTGGGATCCCTGGAAGTGGCGGCGTCGGATCCCCGCGGGCAGCGCGTGGCGGTGGGCGGTCCGCAGGGAGTCTGGTGGTGGGAATCGGATGGCGGGTCTGCAGCGGGTCGCCTGAACCCGGGCGCGCGGCCCACAGCGCTTGCCTGGAGCCCTTCCGGGCGGGAGTTGGCGGTGGGTACGGAGCGTGGGGATCTGGTGCTGTACCGGTTGCCGGATCCGACCATCGTCTGGCAGGCGCGCGCGCAGGGCGGAGCGATCCGTCGCGTAACGTTTCATCCGGACGAACCCATGCTGGCATCGGTGGCAGAAGATGATTCGGTGGTGTGGGTGGAGACCGGGGGCGGACGGGTGCTTGGGCGGATGAACGCGATCGGATGGGGGATTGGATGGGACGCAGCCGGTCGGTTGGGGTTGGTGGCGCGCGGGGATACGCTGGGGTGGCTGGAGCAACGGGAATCGGAGACGGTCACACGGGTTCGGATGGGTGGCTCCAACACCAGTGATGGTGGGGTGGCGTTTCGACCCGACGGAGTGGTGGTCGCCGGGGGGCACTGGGGATTGCGGGCGTGGAACGAAAAGGCACCCAAGGTCTGGGAAGAGCTCGGCGGGGTGGCTCCATTCGGCGTGCAATTCGTTCCGGGACCGGGGTGGCTGATGTCGTGGGATGGAGCCCGTGTGCTGGCGCGGACGTGGGTGAACGGGTGGGCACCACTGGATGTTCCGGCGTTCCGCTTTCCCGCGGGGGTGGAAAGCGTATCGATGGGTTTGGATGGTCAGGTGGCTGCGTGGAGTCATCTGGCCGAGGGCGAGGTCTGGCTCCGTCGGCAGGGCAAGGACCAGCTCTGGGCGCGGGTGGACTCGCCAAAGTTCGTGAGCGTCTCCGGCGATGGCAACTGGTTGGCGGTGGGTTCGTATGCCGGACAGGCCTTGCGGGTGTGGCATACCTCCACCCATCAGCCGCGTCAGGTGTTCCGCGGATCCCGTGAGCTGCGGCCCTTGTT
>JAIXZE010000135.1 GCA_027489875.1 Verrucomicrobiales bacterium | reverse complement strand
TTGCGCTGGAACTCGAGGCTGACCATGGCCAGGGACGAGGGGGTGATGTCCTGCTGGGCGCGGGCATTATTGCCGGAGGCGTAATCGTAAAGGTTGAGCGCATTGTCGCCCAACGACTGGTTGATGATGACCGCACCGCTGCCGGTGGCGCCTGTCGTCGCCGTGGTCGGGCGGACTTCGGTGAACCCGGTGGCGGTGTTGCCCACGGTCTGGGAATTGAAATTCTGGCTGTACGAGGACTGCGCTGACACCTGGGCCGAGGCGGCCAACAGGGTGGCGAGAGCGAGTGCGGGGACAGCCGTGGATCGGGCGAGACGCCGATGGAGCGGAGACGGGTGGGATTGCGGCATCATGGTTTCGGGTGGCAGAGCGGACGGGTTGGTGTCCTCCATAGCCAACAATGGTTACCATCCGCTTTTGTTCCCTGCGGTCCAGCCCCTTCTAGGGGGTGTTGGATCAATTCAGTTCATCGATACCCTTGTTTTCCCGACGTCTGAGGACGGCCTCGAACTTGGGCACGTACATCTGGGTTTCGGCCGGGAGGAACTCGGAGATCGCGTCGAAGGTGGTGGCCTTCTTCTGGTCGAGGGTCCGCCGGATGCGGCCTTCGCCGACGTTGTAGGCGGCGAGGGCGAGTCGCCAGTCACCGAAGCGTTTGTGGAGCTTGCCAAGGTAGGTGGCAGCGGCGCGGGCCGCCTTGGCGGGTTGACGGCGTTCGTCGGGAAGGGTGGTCGAAAGGCCGAGGCTGCGGGCGGTGGCGGGCATCAGTTGGTAGAGGCCGACGGCTCCGGCGGGGCTGGTGGCCTCGGGGTTGAAGGAGGATTCGACCTCGGCGAGCCAGACGAGTTCGGGCGGCACGCCGGCCTGCTGGAAGACAGGCTTGAGTTCGCGTGCGAAGGCTTCGGCGGCAGGCGACGGCGGGCGCTTGGAGAGGAGCTTTTGCCAAGTGGCACGTTGGCGGGAGGCAGCGGGATTGGGCGACGCACGCGTGACCTGCTTTGGGGCGGTGTTGGTGGTCCCTGGGTTGACGGTGACGGTGACCGTGCCAGCGGTGTTGGTCGTGGTGGAGGACGGAGGCGTGTTGGTGCCGGGCGGAAGGGTGGGAGGTTGTGGCTGAACGGGCGCTTCCTGGGCCAGAAGGTCGGCGACGTCGAAGTAGTCGAGACGCGTGCGCAGCCACGGAGCCAGATCTGCGGTTTCCTCGTACTCTTCGAGGAGGGGTAACACGGTTTCCGCGAGGCGTCGGACGCGGGCCATGTCGAGGATGGAGTCGCCGGCGAACTCGCGTTGGAGTTCGTCCATGGCCTTGCGGGTGCGGTCCGGGGACGGTTCCGCGAGGCCGGCGATGGCTTCGGCAACGCGTCCGTCGAGGTTTTCGCGGGCCCACTTCTCGGCGGTCTGGAGGGTGGCTTCGATGTCGACGACGAGGTCGGCATCCGGATCCAGGTCGAGATCGAGATCGAGATCAAAATCCTGTCGGGCGTGGAGGGTAGGGGAAAGGACCATCACCAGCGCGGCGAGCAGGGAAGCCCCGGGGAGACGAAGCGTCCGGGGGGGCGTTCGAACGGGCGTCGGAGGGATGACCGGTGGGGATATCACAGGCGCAGATGGAGCTGCGGGAATGTCAGAAGGCAATCGGGCGGTGTTGCAATCGGCAAGTGGGAGGGGAGATCGATGTTTTCAGGTTCGGGGTTCGAAATCCTTCCCCAGCCTCCTGACGTTGGCTGCGACGGCGTGGATCACTACTGGGTGGCGGCGGGTTCGTGTGAGGTGGCGTTGGCGACGGAGGTCAGGACGTAGTGGTCGGGGAGTTCGACGCGGAGGAGTTCGCCGGCGCGGCTGACGTAGATGACGATCTCCAGGTTCTCGAGGAGCCGCCCGCGGATGCGGTAGGCGCGCATGCGATGGCGGCCGACACGGAGGGAGCTGTCGGTGGCGTCCCAACGGATGGCGGGAAGTCGGGTTTGGTTGGTGAGATTGGCGAGGGCGTTGGGCTTGGCGAACTCCTTGGGCAGGAGTGCGGGGAGGAGCGGAGCGATCGGGGTGATCGCACCCGTGAGTTGGGCGAGATCACTGAAGGCAAAGCGCTGACGGAAAGGTTCACCGCGCCCTTCCTCCATGGACAGGTGGATGGCGTCGTCGCCGCGCGTGGAGCGGATCTCCCATGTGGTGGGGCGCTGGATGAGGCGCAGGACGACCTCTTCCCACTCGTGCTTCAGGTTCAGGTCGAACTGGCTGACGAAGTACCAGCGGGCCTCGGGTTTTGTGCCACTCAGCGTGAGGTCGAGGTCGATGTGGTAACCGATGGCGGAAGCCACCATCCCTTCGGGCGCGACGGAGTTCGTGTCGATGGGGAGTTCACGGACCGACGGGAGCCAGCGGAGTTGCCCGAGCGCGATTCCGTGGCGGCTGAGACGGAGGGTGGACGGGTCGGCGGCGTTGAGGATGCGATCGATGACGCTCGGGAGGGGAACCTGCGATTCGAAGTGGTTGCCATCGCCGGATTCTGCGCGCCAGAGCAGGACGGTCATGGTGACCCAGAAGGCAACGATCACCGCGGTGACGAGGTGCTGCTTCATGGGGCCTGTGGGCTTCAGCGGGGCGGGATGACCAGCACCTGACCCTGTCTCAGGCGCCTTGCGTCAACCGAGGGATTGGCGGCCTGCAGGGCGGGAACCCCAATCCGGTATTGCCGGGCGATGGTGGAAAGGGTTTCACCTTGGCCGACCCGGTGGGTGCGTGCGGGTGTCGGCTGCGTCGGCGGGGTGGGGGTGGGCTGTACGACGCGGCGCGGATCGTTGGGTTGGGGGGGGGCACGGTTGGCCTGCGGGGCAGTGTTGGGTTGTGCCGGCCCATCGGGAAGCAGCGACCGTGGACGCTCCGGCGGCGGGGCAATGAGGGGGTTGGTCTGGGACGCCACCTGCCGGCTGAGGAGGGCGACGTGGTGGTTCAGGACGTCGATGCGCTGGAGGAGGACGGCATTGGTGCGGCGGAGGTTGTCGAGTTCGTACTGTTGCTGGTCCCGGAACATCCGCTCGGCGTAGCCGCGGGCGAGTTCAACCTCGGCATTGCGGATGCCATCGGTGGCGGATTGCTCGCGGAAGTCCCCGTTGTTCTGGGCGCGGCCGAGCTCGAGGAACCGGTGATAGTGGTAGAGGGCGAGCACCTGGTTGGTGAGCCGGGAACGGTAGAGGTCCCCCAGCGCGAGGTGTGCATGCAGGTTCTGGGGATTGGTTTCCAGGGCACGGTAGTAGCTTTCGCGCGCGTTGTCCCAACGGCCTTGGTCCGCCCAACGGAGGCCATCCTGGAAGTTGCCTTCGCGGCGCGGGTTGCCCGCAGGACGGTTGAGCCAGTCACATCCGGAAAACGAAAGGGAAAGAAAGGCAAGGAGCGTCCCCAGAACCTGAAGGCAGCCACGAGCATCCGCACGGAGGTGCGGGGAGGGAACGACGGACGCGCTGCGCATGGGCGTAAACTGACGGGATTGGTGATGGATTTCAAACAGCGGTTGCTGTTGGGTGAAGTGGTCTTCAGGGAAATGGGGGAGCGATTGGATTGGTTACCTCGTTGGGTAAAGTATCCAAAAGCGGACACGCGGGATGCTCTCGACGGAAAGTATGCGAGCATGCCGGCCGCGTCGTTGGATGAGATTCCAGCAGGCGCGAGAAATTTCTCATGAGCACAGGAAAAGCGACGATCCCGGATCCCAAGACGTTGGAGCATTGGCTGCGCCGGGGGTCCCATGATCTTCGGGGCAATGTGGCGACGATCGAGTTTGCCTTGCAGGGGTTGAAGCGCTTCAGCCCGGAGGGCGGTGGCATCCCGCAGGGCGAGGTCCTGGAGATCCTGCGGCGTCGCACCGGTGTCCTGAAGGGGGACATCGATCAACTCTTCCTGTTCCTGCGCTTGTCGCTCCTTCCCCCGCCCGATACGAAGGATCCCGCAGATGCAACGCTTGATCGGATGCTGGGCTTGGTGATGCAGGAAGTTCCCGAAGGCCAGCGAAGCCGGCTCCCGGCGGCGACCTCCTTTGGCAGCCGCTTGCAACTGCCCGGATTCCTGGGAATGGCGGCCTTGCTGCCCCTGGTCCGGAATGCGTTGCAATATGGCACGGGCCCGATTGGCCTCAGTTGCACGGAGGTGGGTGAGATGGTGTTGATCGACATCAGCAACCGCGGCCCGGGAATTCCGGTCGAGGAGCGGGAATCGATCTTCGAGCCGTTCGTCCGGGGAGTGCAGATCAAGCCCCTGCCTGGGATGGGACTTGGCCTGGCGATCTCGCGGTTGGCGGCAACCCGCATTGGAGGATCCGTCCAGTTGATTTCGGCAACGCCGCATGATACTCGATTCCGGTTAATAATTCCATTGGTCACACCAGGATCGTGATGTCTTCGAAGCCAGAGCCCTTGGCAGCGGCGTCGCCGCTGATCCGCATTGCAATCATTGACGATGATGCGGATCTCCTGCGGTTGCTGGAGTTGGTGATCGAGGCCACGCCCGGGTTTGCGAAGCCGCTGGTGTTTACCGATGCCAAGACGGCCTTCCGGAAGCTGGCGAAGACACCCCTGGATTTTGCGCTCGTGGACCTGGCGATTCCCGGGGACTCGGGGTTGCGTCTCATCCGCCGCTTTGTGGAGTCTCGCCAGGCGGCCCAGGTGGTGGCATTCACCGGTTCGGACGATGAACCGACGGTGCTGGAGGCCTTGAAGGCCGGCGCGAGTGGATATTGGGTCAAGACGGAGAGCCTGGTGGACCTGACGCAGGCGCTCCAGCGGGCGCATCGAGGGGAGCCATTGCTCTCGGCCGCGGCGTATCAGGCCATCCTTTCGCGGATCCAGGGGCCTCCGCGCCCTTCTGTCTTCGAGAACCTGAGCCGCGCGGAGACGGGCGTGCTGGCGTTGACCGTGGAGGGATTGTCCTGCGG
>JAIXZE010000113.1 GCA_027489875.1 Verrucomicrobiales bacterium | reverse complement strand
GAACTCGAACGGCACCGGACGCATCACCATCTGGAACCAGGCGTAGGGCTGTTGTTCCAGCAGCAGCCCCCAATGGATATGCCGGTAGCCGACGAGCGCCCCCTTCCGCGGCTTCCCTTCCTCGCCCCGGGATGGCGGCGTTTCCAGCACCCGATCCCGGTAATTCCGGACCAGGAACGAGGCCGCAGCGAGCAACGCCACCACCACGAGGCACTGACGCTTCACGGCGATGCGATAGGCTTGATGCCGGACCGGAGCCATTCGCGGTTCCGCGTGAGCCCATCGAAAGGCCGCCGTGGGGCTGAAGCTCTGCACCGCCAGAGCGGAACGACGGAAGATCCGCTGCCACCCCCAACTCGCTCCATCCAACCCAGCGCTCAACAACCCGACCCCCAGGAGCGTTGCAAGCAGTGCTCCACGGAAATCACGGGCGAACACGGAGGCCACGATCCCGAGACTGAGCGACAACCCCAAGGTCAGCAGGATGACCGTCACCGTGCGGAACACCTGCCCGCCACTGACGCCCCCGACCAGCACCGGTAGCGAGAGCACCGGGATCAGGGCGATGACGCCGTAGACGGCACGCAGCGACGTCGCCGCGAGCTTGCCCAGGACGATGTCGTAGCCGCGCAGTTCCGTCAGGAAGAGCAGTCCCAGGGTTCCCGCGCGCTTCTCGGAGGTCAGCGCGTCGGCGGTGAACAGCACACCGGCCAGCAAGGAAAAGCCAAACAGGGCGGTGGCCAAGACCCGGAAGACGATGTCCGAAACCACCTGCGGCTGCGCCCGGATGGGCGTGGACCACAGCAGGAGGAAGAATCCCACACCCAGCAGGACAGCTCCGAAACGGATCCACGCCCCGGAACCCTTCCGTGCAGCCACCCGAAGCTCGCGTTGGACGACCGGAAGGAAGTTCATGGCAATCCACCGGAAGCCATCCGGCAGCGCTACTGCGTTTCGCCCTTGGTCACCCGCAGGAAGACTTCCTCAAGTCCCAGCTCTTCCTCACGCACCTCCAGGAGTCGCGTGCCGTTCTTGACCAGGACGTCAGCGATCACGCCCGAATCCGCCTGATCCTCGCGCACCACCACGCGGAGCCGCCCGTCCTCTTCCATGGCCTCCACGATCTCGACCCGGGCACGCAACAGATCCAGCGCGCGGGAATTCTCTCCGGCCACCCGCACGCGGAAGACGCGTCCGGCGTGGGTCTCGTTGCGGACGCCCTGAACGGGACCGCAGTAGATGAGCTTGCCCTTCTCGATGATGGCGCACCGATTGCACAGGGTCTGCAGCTCCGAAAGGATGTGCGAACTGATGATGATCGTCTTCCCCATCCGCTGGAGCTCCTGGAGGATCGCCATCATTTCGATGCGCGCCCGCGGATCGAGGCCTGACGCCGGTTCGTCGAGCAGCAGCAATTGCGGATCGTGGATCAACACGCGCGCCAGCCCGAGGCGCTGCTGCATGCCGCGACTGAGGGCACCGATGAGCGCCCCCTTCTTCTCGGAAAGCCCGACCAACTCAAGGACGTCCGCCACCGTCTTGTCGCGGACGTTCGCCGGGATCTTGTAACACGCTCCGAAGAAGTCGAGGTACTCGGTCACCTCCATGTCCTTGTAGACGCCAAAGAAGTCCGGCATGTACCCGATCAGATGCCGGACCCGGTCGGCCTCGCGGACCACGTCATGACCGAGGACTTCCGCCCGCCCGCTCGACGGTGTCAGGAAGGTTGCCAGGATGCGGAGGGTCGTCGTCTTGCCCGCACCGTTGGATCCGATGAACCCAAACAGGTCCGCGCGATTCACCGTCAGGTCCAGGTTGGAGAGGGCCGTCATCTGACCGTAGACCCGACTGAGGCCATGGGTCTGGACGGCAGGCACGGGCGGCGGCGTCGGGCCACCCACGGAGGGGGCGATGTGGAGGGGATTCTCGCTCATGGGATCGTCTTGGATTCAGCGCGCAGCAGGAAGGACGAGGCGGACCAGGGTTCCCTTGGCCTGCCGAAGGGCAGAAAACCGGTTCATCGCCGGCAACACGCTGTCGCCGGGAAGGTAGGCAAGGATGATGAGGTCACCCCGATCCGCGTTGGGGGTGAGGTCGAAGGTCGGTGGCCAGATGAACTGCCGGGAGGAATTGTCGCCGCCCGCCACGTGTTGGGTAAAGGAGGCCGCGATCGCTGCATCTCCCCAGTTGTCGATGGGCGCGTCCTGATCGCCACCGCCGAAAACCTCCGTCCGCCGTCCCGCCACCCGGTTGAAGTCCGTGTTCCAGTTGCGCGCGAAGTCCACGTACGAATCACCGTTGCCTTGGAAGTCTACCCGCGTTTCCTCGCCTCCCGCGATGGACCCGATGCGGTACATGCGCAGCCCGCGGATGACGGTGACGTTGGTCATGGACGCCTGACGACGGTTCGCGATCACCAATTCCTTGCCATCCCACTTCGCGGCGATCGGCGACAGGCCGGGCTCATTCCATTCCGCAACCCCCAGCTGGGATGTCCAGACGGGAACGTCCATCTCGGCCTCGAAGCCCCGGGACTTGGTCTGAACCGCAATCCGGGCACCGCTGCCGGCATTTCCCCAGAAGCCCTGGAACTCGGGCCGGAACATGCCGGTGTCGGCCTCGACCGCGACCCGATACGAGTTGTTGGCGGGCGAATACACGCTGCCAAAACTGTATCCGCGAAGGACTGCGTCCCCGGCCCGCGGGTACACGTCCACGACGTGCATCTCGTTCCACTCACTGTTGCCCGCCCGCAGCCGGAATCCGATGTAGTAGATCAGCAGCGAGAACAGCACGACGTAGGACGGGAACGTGATCCACGTCAGCATCGGCCGGTTGATCTTCTTGAGCCACCATTGGTCCAGCGGCCCGATGACCACCAGATACACGAGCAGCAGCACCAGCAGCACGCCCACCGGAAGCTTCTGGACCTGTCGGGTCTCGATCATCGAACCAAAGACACCATCGATGCCGCGTCCTCCCCACGCGTTGTAATCGGCCCGGCCCAACAGATCGCGAGGGACGCCCGAAAGCCGGGCCCAGAACCAGGACCGATGGGTCCAACCCTTCACCGGATCGCGCTCGGGATTGAAGGCAACCGCCGTCACCAATCCCCGGCCCTTGTGCGCCGAAACGATGAGGGGCACCCCTTCCACACTCACGAGTACTTCGCCGGTGCGCTGCTTGAAGTTGGCGACGGGCATCGTCGACTTCCCGAAATTCACGTCGGTTTCCTTGTCCTTGTAGACATCCGGGATACCCAGGGCCCCTCGATTTGCCATCGGGACGGGCGGACACTGGCCAGCAAACTGGAGGTTGCGGGCATCGCCGGCGCTGTTGCCGGTGGCCAGCCAGGTCGCGAGCGCAGCCCCAATCGAACGTGTCGAAACGCCGTCCACCGTGACGGGGAGCACATCCCGCAACCAGGCGGTTGCCGTCACGTCGGTGGTCTGGTCAATGGCGACGATCAGGTGCCCCCCGGCGTGCAACCAAGCCAGCAGGGCTTCGATCTGGGTCTCCTTCAACTCGAGGGCCTTGGCGGAGTTGAGATAGATGGCGTTGAGCGAGGAGAGGACGATGGGGTTGTCCGGAAAGGTCTCCATCCCCTGCCCGATCGCCATCCGGACGGGCCGCGGCTGGAACTCGGCGTTCCGTCCCTGGATGTCCGGGAACGTCGGCATGCCGGCAAACGTCTGCGGTGCCGCTCCGAGCAGGAAGTTTTCCCAGCCCAACTGGGTCACCCGCTGTCCAAGGTTCTCGGCGCGGACCTTTCCATCCTTGTCCAACAACCGCGCGTCCAGCATCAGCACGCCCTGCGACCCGGAGAATGCCGGAAGGAGCAACCGCTTGCGGGTGTTCTGGGGAAGTTCCACTGCAAACCGCTGCGGCACACCGCTGAACTGGCTCTGGCCCAGTTCAATGACCCCGTCGAAGGATGTCCCATCGTTGAAGACCTCGATGACCACCGGAAACCACGCACCACCGCGGGCGATGGAATCGAATCCGGGGAAAACGTCGAACTGGATCTTCGCCTGCGCCACCAAGGCGGTCAGGAATCCACAGATCAGTCCCAGCAGTGAGGATATCCGGAGACGGTATGCAGGGGGCATCATGGGCGGCAGGCGGGCGTTTGTAGGCTTCCCTTGGCAGGACTTGCAACGGCGAACTGACCCTTCGACCGGGTTCCTGCGGATTCGTTCCATCCTCGGCATTGCGGGAGTTTTGTAACCCTGCCCCTTGCCACGGGTCTCCCGGTTCAGGAAGTGTTGCTGAGATTTGCTGCATGGACCAACCGGAGTTGGACGTTGAGGCCTGCGTCGCGCGGGTGCGCGATGGAGACGAAGACGCCGCCCGGTGTCTGATGGAGCATTTGTACCCGTTGGTCGTGAAGATCGTGCGGGCGCATCTCCCGAGACGCACTGCCGAGGAAGATCTTGTGCAAGCCGTTTTCGCAAAAGTGTTTACCCGACTCGACCAGTTCCGCGGGGAGGTGCCCCTCGCCCACTGGGTCTCGCGCGTCGCCGTCAACACCTGCTTCAACGAGCTCAACCGCGAGCGCGTCCGCCCCGAATTGCGGCACGCCGATCTTTCCGAAGCGGAAGCCGAAATCATCCAGAACCTCGCCGCGGATACCGGTGAGGTCCCGGCCGAACAGGCCCTGGAAGCGCGGGAGATCGTTGAAAAGCTTTTGGCCGACCTATCCCCCGCCGACCGCCTCGTCATCACGCTCCTTCACCTGGAAGGCCGGAGCGTCGAGGACATCCGGGTCATCACGGGATGGAGCACACCCCTCGTCAAGGTCCGCGCTTTCCGAGCACGTCAGAAAATGAAGCAACGGTTGAAATCGCTGCTTCGGGAGAATCATCCATGAGCCACATCGACCGAAACCTCGACCGCCTCCTGCGCGCCGCCGCCAAGGCCCCCCGACCGGAAGCCGGCGAGATCTCCTTTGCCACGCAGACGCGGACTTTGGCCGCCTGGCGTGCCGCCCGTGCTGCGACCGCCGATTTCGGCCCGTTGTGTGCCTGGCGCACCGGCCTCGCCACTGCCTTCGGCATGGCCGTCCTCGCCGTCGGCCTCAGCTTCGCCGCCTCCCGCGGCATTGATGCCGACGTCAATGATCCGTATGTCGTCTCCGATCCCGGTTTCGCCGTCGCCATGAGCACGGGATGGTTGCCATGAACAGACTCGTCCCCACACGGATCGCTGCCTACCTCGCCGCAGTATTCATCGCCGGTGCGGCCGCTGGCGTTGCCGGAGGCTACCAGTGGGGACGTCAGTCCGTATTCAAGCCCGGGGGGCCACGCCCACGGGACATGGCCACCCACATGATCGACCGTTACACCAAGGAACTGGCGCTTTCGCCGGAACAGGTGAAGAAGGTCGAGCCCCTGGTTCAGGAAGCCGTCCAGACGGTCCGCCAGCTCCACCGCGAGAATTTCAAGCAGACCGACGCCATCATGAAGGGCTGCAACGAGAAGATCGTTGAACTGCTCGACGACAAGCAGCGGGAGAGCTTCCGACTGATGGAAGAACGCCGGAAGCAGTGGATGAAGGACCGCGGCGGTGATGGCCAGCGCGGTCGTCCTCCAGGTTCTCCACCGGAGGCCGCTCCTGATCCGGCGAAAGCGGTCAAACCTCCGGAACCCCGCCACTAGCCGAGAGCTTCGCCTCCTCCGCCCGGACAGCCCAGCGCAACTTGGCGGACGAAGATCTCGTATTGGCCCGCTGTTCCTCGGGGCTCGGCCGGATGACTTCATCCGCGATCGCCGAATAAAGTCCCTGCTGAAGGCCTTCCCGGAAGGCCGCCTTCACCCGTCGGTCCTCGCCGGAGTGAAACGTCAACACCGCCACCCGCCCGCCCGGGTTCAGGCACCCGGGAAGGTTCCGCAGCCACGTTTCCAGCGCGCTGTACTCGTCGTTGATCGCGATGCGCAAGGCCTGGAACACCCGGCGCACGAACCGCTCCACTTCCTCGCGTGGCGTCGCGGGGTCCGACCACGCCCGCAACCAATCGGCGAGGACCTTGGTACGCCGGAAGGGGGTCTTTGCCCGGGCTTCCACCATCGCCGCCGCCAACCGGGCCGCCCGAGGCTCGTCCGCGCCATCCCGCAATGTAGCCTCCAACCGCGCCGGCCGGACACCTGCCAGCCAATCCGCCGCGGACACTCCCCGCTGGGGGTTGAGTCGGAGATCCAGCGGGCCATCGAACTTGAAGGTGAACCCGCGATCCGGATTGTCGATCTGCATGGAACTCACCCCAAGATCGGCCAGGACGATATCCGCCCCACTCCACCCAAGTGATTCCAGCACGCCGTGCAACCCAGCGAAGTTCGAGGCCACGGTGATCGCCGCCTCCGGCCCGTGTCCCGCTGCCAGCAGGCGCGCCCCCGCCCTCGGCAACTCCAGGGGATCGACATCGAGGCCAAGCAGTTGGCCGCTGGCCCCATCGGCCCGCAGTCGTTCCAGGAGTGCCAGCGCATGTCCGGCATGACCCAGGGTACAATCAACACCCCGCTCGCCCGGCTTCGGTGCCAAGACCTCAAGGATCTCGGCGACCATGATCGGTCGATGGCTTCCCGCGAGCGTCTTGCCGCGTGCCTCGATGTGTGCCGCTGCCTCCGGATACTCTCCCGCCCGCAACTCCTTGTACTTGTGCTCGAACTTCCGCGGGTTGCGCCCGGGATACCGGGGACGTCTCCGATGCACCGCGGGCGTTCCTTCCGGGCCCGGACCGGGAACCGCTGGTGTTTCGCTCACCGGGAAATGTCTCCCTGGTAGAGCACCCGGAACTGGTGCCGACGCAGCGCATCCTCCGCCACTTCATGATGCTCGATGCTGATGGCCAGGGCCGACTTGCCTCCCGGGCGCGTCAGGAACGGGTAGGTGTAATGCAGGTTCAACTCCGCCTCCACCAGCGCCGCCAGCACCTCTTGCAATCGCTGCTCTCCGTCGATCTCAACACAAACCACCGGGTTCTCCGTGAAGGCTACCGAGTGTTCCTCCAGGAGCTGTCGCGCCTTGTCCGGATCATCCACGACAATCCGGAAGATCGTGCTGTCCGTCGTGTCGAGGACCGATAGCGCCATGATGTGGACCTCCTGCGCGGCCAACCAACGGACCACCTCGTGCATTCGCCCCATCCGATTTGGAACAAAGACCGAGAACTGTTCCACCGGATCCTTCTCGCGATCCCGTGCTGTACTCAACGACATGGCCTCAGCATGCACCTCCAGAACCCCTGTCCGCCAACCGAAAACCGGGCACCCTGCGTTGCAGGAGGAATCTCAATGCTGCCCCTAGACTCAGCACGGCTTCGGGGTGGCGATGTCCTCATCGCCCTGAGCAGGACTGTGGATCGGCCACGTGAAGGTCGCGACCCGGTGTAAAAGGAGACGCCATTCAGGGGACCATTTTTGCGACCCCGGAAAGCAATGCGGGACGGTCCATTGTGCCACCGACCTCCCGGCGCACACCGACCGTCCCGCACCCACGCAGCGAACCGCATGGCCCTGAGCGGCTTGCACCCCGCCCAGATCGGGTTCCCCACCCGACTCCCGGGGCTGTGACCCGGGGACCGCCTTGGCGCGGCCATCAATCTGAGACCGTGACACACACACAAACACTCGCGGCCTCAACACTCCCTCACGCGCCCCCGGAGCGAAGGTTGCAAGTTCCCTGAAAAAGTTTTTCCCGACCGCGCGGAAGCCGCCATCCGCTCATCCCCGCTGTAGGTCGGCTGCCCTGGCCCGGCGGGCCTCAACACCCCGCCGCGTGGGGGCACGCGGCCCACATGGAGGCCGCGTGCACTCACCCGGCGGGAACCCATCGTACCCATCTTGACTCTGCCCACTTTGGGAATCGTTTCGGGGCGTCAATGTCTTCATCGCCATGGGAAAGGCTTCGGAAGGGCGACGAGGACGTCCCGCTTCAAAACTTGAATCTTCAAACTTCCAACTCTCCCCAGCCCCTTTCCGCTTTGGCGGATGCCTGCCTCGGCTAAGTTCTCCCCATGTCCGAACCGGTCCCGCCGGAATCGCCCGCTGATATTGCCGTCCGCAACGGTGTTCCCACCGTTGTCCGGCACCTCTTCCTTTGTGCGACGCCCACGAAGCCGAAGTGCTGCCACCCCGATACCGGCCAGGCCTCCTGGGACTTCCTGAAACACCGCCTCAAGGAACTGGGACTCGTCGGCCCGCAGGCGCTGGTTGCCCGGACCAAGGTGGATTGCCTCCAGATCTGCGCCCGCGGCCCGGTGGCCGTCGTGTATCCCGAAGGCACCTGGTATCAGGGCTGCACCCCTGAGGTACTCGAGGAGATCATCCAATCCCACCTGCTGCGCGGGCATCCAGTCCTCCAGCACTCTTTCTGTCAGCACGCGCTGACCGCCGCCCAGTCCTGAATCCGATGCCTGCTACGGAATCGCATCCGCCCGAGGCGCGCCTGGTTGGCGGGCACACGGTCCGCATCGTCTTCCTGCGGCATCCGCAGGCGCGATTCTACCGCCTCACCCTGCAACGGGATGGCGTCTTCCGCTGCACCATTCCACGGCGCGGTTCACGTCCCGAGGCCGAAGACTTCGTTTCGAAGCACCATCCGTGGATGATCGCGCGGCTTCAGGCCCGGGCCACCCGACCGGGCACGCCCCTCGAATGGCGCCTCGGCACCCCAGTCTGGTTCCGTGGAGAACCGCTCGAAATCACCCATGCCGCGGACGGCCCCTTCCTGCAGTTGGGCAGCCTACGGATCCCGCAGCCCCGTCCCGACGAAACCAACCTGCGTCCCCGGGTTGAAGCCTCCCTGCGGGCGCTCGCCCGACTCGAACTCCCCCCGCGGACCCGCGAACTGGCGTCGACCCATCGACTCACGGTGAAGGCGGTCCACGTCCGCAACCAGCGATCGCGGTGGGGTTCCTGTTCCGGTCGGAAGACGATTTCCCTCAACTGGCGCCTGATCCAACTCCCGCCAGAGATCTCGGATTACATCATCCTCCACGAACTGGCCCATCTGACCTTCCTCAACCACTCCGAGCGTTTCTGGGCTGAGGTGGCCCGTTTGTGCCCCGACTACCCCGCGGCGGAGCATTGGCTGAAGACCCACGGCGAACGACTGCTCTGAAAAACCTCCCCGGTCACACCACCGGCTTGTCCGCCGCCACCTGCGCCATCCGTTGCCGCTCCGCCGCCTTCGCGAACGGCCAATAAATCCCCATCGCAATCAGGATCGAGCACACGCCCCACACCGCCGCCTTCCAATCACCGCCGGTCACGAGGTAATGACCGATCACCGGAGGCGTCGTCCACGGCACGTTCACGAACGGCTTCCGCAAGATCCCCCAGTCGATCAACAGGTAACTCGAGCCCGTCAACACCAGCGCGCTGATCACGTACGGAACCATGAACAGCGGGTTCAACACGATCGGCATCCCGTAGAAGATCGGTTCGTTGATCTGGAAGACCTGCGTCGGCAACGACAGGCGGGCGACCTTCCGATACCCCGCGTCGCGTGAATTGATCAGCACCAACGCAAGCGCGATCGTCGCCCCCGTCCCCCCGACATTCGCAAACGTCGTGAAGAACCCGTTGGCGGTCACGTACGGCAGCGGCAAACCGGCCTGGACCGCCGCCACATTGTCCGCCAGATAGCTCATGAACACCGGCAGCACGATCGCATCCATCGTGTTGTCCCCGTTGATGCCCACCGACCACAGCATCGTGACCAGGAAGGCATACGTCAGGATTCCCGGCAGGGTGTTCAGTCCAACCATCAGCGGCTTGAACAGCGTCTGGACCGCCGCATTGATATCCACACCCAACACGAAACGGATCACCCAGAACACCAGCACGAGGGCAATCATCGGGGTCAACGAAAGGAACGATTCCTGCACCGCCGCCGGCACGCTCTCCGGCATCCGGATCACCGCCCCATGATCCAACATCAACTTCTGCGCCCGAACCGACCCCAACGCCACCAGGATCGCCGTGAACAATCCCTGCGAGCCCAAGCCCGCCATCGTCAGCGTCTGTTCCTTCACGTCCACCTGGATCAACAGGAACACCACCGTCGCCAACACCCCGCTGGTGATGGCCTCCTGCTTGAATCGCTTTCCCAGGTCGTACGCGATCGCGAAACAAACGAACACCGCCAGCATCCCGAAGGTCGCCGTCACCGGCACCTGCAGCAGCGGCAGATGCTTCTCGATGCGTGCCTCCCATCCCGGCAGAGGCAGGTAAGAGAACACCATGAACATCCCCCCGATGATCGTCAGCGGCACCACCGTCACCATCCCCGTCCGGATGGCGGACATGTAGATGTTCTCACTCAGCGCCGTCAGGAACGGCACGAGCCATCGGTTCACGAACCCAGTTACCTTCGTCATCGGCGGTAGCTCCTGTTCACGATTCCGTCCCCAACCGTTTGCCCATGTAGATGCACCCGTCCGTACCCTCTCCCACCCGCAGCAATTCCTGGAACCCCAGCTTCCGGTAGAATCCCTGCGCCGGGAGATTCACCAGGCTCACGCCCAGGTGCGCCCCCGGCGATCCCATCCGCGCCAACCGAGCCATCACTTCCTCCATCATCCGACGTCCATGCCCCTGCCCTTGCGCCCGCTCCAGCAGATCGATGTGCATGTGGGACGGATAGGCCGCGTACGGCTCGGGACAGGTGTAATCGGGATGGTGATACCAGGAGTGCACAAACTGCGATCGTGTCCACTGCGCCGGATCACCCGTTGGTTCTGGAAATCGCGCACACAGTTCAGGACGCCACTCGCGTTCGTAGCGATCGTAGAAGGCCCGCGAATCCAGCGCCCCCAAGGCGTACCCACAGATCCCGGCATCATCCTCCAGGATCAATGAGAGCCCGGGCTCAAACGCCAGATACGGCCCCACGAAGATCCGCCCCAACGCGTCCGGGTCCTCCCGATAGAACGGTTCCCCATCCTGACCGTAGTTCCCCGTCTTCAGGCAAACGTGGTAAGCCCCGGCTTCATCATCCGCCCGCGCATCCCGAATCCATGCCGCGCTCATCGTTCGCTTCCTTCCATCACGCCGGACCGGATGGACCCGTCCGCTTCCTGCACCAGCAGCGCCTGCAATCGGGGCACCAGGCCGCCGCGATAGGTCTGCAACCGGTGAAAATCCGACTGGAAGGGCGTCCCGCGCGTTTCCGGATGGAGCCCATGCGTCAGGTAACGTTCCAACAGGTCCATCTCCTCCCGCAATTCCCAGATCCGTCGGCTCAGCGCATGGAAGAG
>JAIXZE010000159.1 GCA_027489875.1 Verrucomicrobiales bacterium | reverse complement strand
GGATCATTCCAGCAGATCACGAGGAAGCCGGGTGCGCGGGCTTCGCGTGTCTCTTCCCTCGGCGTGATGACCGGGGCAGGAGCGGTGGTTGTAGTATCCGGACTGGCCACGGCGGCGATCCTAGCGGATCTGGCGGATGACGCAAAGCGGGCGCTCAAAGATCCACATCGACGAGCGTCTTTACGAAGCGGTTCCCGGAACACATGGATCGGAAGAGCTCCGGAAGGGCGGACAGGGGCGTGCGGCCGTCGACAAATTCCCGGGAGCGGACCACGCCGGCTTCGATCAACGCAAAGGCCTTCCGGATCGTGGTGGGCGTGTGATGAAACGAAGCGAGCAGGGTCAGGGCGTGGTAGTGGACGCGGGTGGTATCGAGAGTGACGGTGGCACCGGACGGACAACCGCCGAACAGGTTCACGCGGCCTCCTTTCCGGACGCACCGGATGGCCTGCTCCCACGTGTTGGGTTTGCCAACGGCTTCGAAGACGGCATCCGGCTGAAGTCGATCCAGCTCCGGACAATCGCCATCCCCTGCATTTTCGATGACCCGATGGGCCCCCAACCGACGCGCGGCGTCCAATCGGGCCTGGTTGCGGCCGATGACCGTCACGGAAACTCCGGAGTGCAGGGCCAATGCGGTAGCCATGAGTCCGATGGGACCAGCACCCATGACCGCCAGGTGTTCACCGGCCTTCAGTTGGAGGTCTTCGACGCCCTGAACCACGCAGGCGAGGGGTTCGGTGAGGGCCGCGTCGACGAGGGAAAGGTCGGCGGGAATGCGGAGGAGATTGGTGGTGACGATGCGAGCCGGGATGACGATGGACTGGGCGTACGCCCCGTTGAGGAAGAGGAGATCGTCGCAAAGGTGGGCCTGCCCCCGGCGGCAGGGAGCACAGGTGCCGCAAGGTGCCGAGTTGGCTGCCACGACACGATCGCCAACCTTCCATTCCCTCACGGACGGATGGACTTCGGAGACCGCGCCGGCGAACTCGTGCCCGAAGACGCAGGGTGGGGTCAGCATGCGGGCGTGATAGCCGCGCCGGAACACCTTGAGGTCCGTGCCGCACGTCAGGGCGGCCCTGATGCGGACGCGGACCTGACCCTCGGCGAGGATCGGTTCGGGCAGGTTCTCGAGTCGGACATCCTCCTTTCCGTGGAGTACGGCGGCGCGCATGACTGAAAACCTCATGGACATGTGACTTGCGGGGCAAGGTGAACTTCACGCAGGTTCTGCGCCTGCGATGGAATTGCTGAAAACCTTTCTGGACTACGTACTGCACTTGCAGGACCACCTGTTCGAGCTGACCCAGCGGTTCGGGGCCTGGGTGTACGCCATGCTGTTCGCGATCATCTTTGCGGAGACAGGCTTGGTCATTACGCCAGTCCTGCCCGGTGATTCCCTCGTCTTCGCGGTGGGGGCTGTCGCGGCCAACGAGAAGTCAGGGCTCAACATCTGGATTGCCGGCGGGCTCATGCTTTTGGCGGCGATCATCGGCGATACCGTGAACTACTGGGTTGGGGCGAAATTTGGCACCCGCGTGCAGGCCTGGTTTCCCCGATTGGTCCGGCAAAGCCACATCGACAAGACCCACGCCTTCTATGAGAAGTACGGCGGAAAGACGATCATCCTGGCGCGCTTCGTTCCAATTGTCCGGACCTTTGCTCCGTTCGTGGCGGGCATGGGGGCGATGAACTACGGGCGGTTCATGATGTTCAACATCGTGGGTGCCATCCTGTGGATCGGGTTGATCCTGCCGTGTGGGTGGTATTTTGGCGGGCGCGAGTTCGTGAAGCGCCGATTCGAGGTGATCGTCCTCGGCATCATCTTTGTCAGCATCCTGCCCATGGTTTTCGAATGGTGGAAGGCGCGGCGGCAGCGCCGCAATCCCAGCGGTCAGTAGGTCCGTCGGAAATGCAGAAGGCCCCGGTTTCGTTGGCCGAAACCGGGGCCTTCGCACGTCTGGGATGCGGGACGAGGTCAGAACCGGACCTGCGAGAGATAGGCGAGGGACTGGGGAATGTGGTCGGGGGCGGCGACGCTCTCATCCTCGATGAAGTAGTGCTTCACGCCGGACTTCTTCGCAGCGGCGAGGATCTTGGGCCAGTTCATCTGCCCTGTGCCGAGGACCACGTCGTTGTTGGGATCCGTTCCGCCGGTGTGGAGGCCAGTCGCAACGCCGGGCTTGAGGTCCTTGAGATGCATGAGTTCCCAGCGTCCGGGGTACTTGAGGAGCCATGCGGCGGGATCCTCACCGGGGAACACCACCCACAGGATGTCCATCTGATAGGACATGTAGCGCGGGTCTGTTTCCTGCATGAGGATGTCCATGGCGGTGGTTCCTGGACCGGCAGCACCCGGTTGGAACTCGAAGCCGTGGCAATGGTAGAAGCAGCGGAGTCCCTGGTCTGCGAGGATCTTGCCGGCTTCGTTGAACACCTTCGCGGCGTGACGTGCCTGGGCGGCGTCAAAGGCTCCCTTGTGCGGAATCCACGCGCAGCCGGTGTATTTCAGGCCGAGTGCCTTTGCCTCCGCTGCCACCTTGGCAGGTTCCTTCTCGTAGCGCTCGAATCCGACGTGCTGGCTGACGGGTTGCAAGCCGGCGGTCAGGAGCATGTCGCGGAATGCCTCGGGCTTGAAGTTGTAGGTGCCGGCGAGTTCGACCTCGCGAATGCCATAACTGGCCACTTTCTGGATCGTCCCGGGGACGTCGCGCATGAACTGGGCGCGCAGACTGTACAGTTGGAGGCCAACAGGGCCCTTGAAGCTGCGGCCGGTGCCAACCCCGGATTGGCTGCTGCATCCCGAAGCCAGGCCGGCGGCAGCAAGCGCGCTGGTGGTCAGGAAATGACGACGCGTGACGGATGACGTTTGCATAGCGGTGGGACATTCGGTGCTGAACCCCGCCGGCAGGGCAAGCCTGGACTGCACTCAGGGCCTCGGCTTCCGCCGCCCCAGACGAATCGTCTGGGTGATGCGCGCGAGGATTCCTGGTTTCGATACCTGTGCGGTGGGCTCTTCTGCCAGCGCCTCCACACGGCCGCTGCAACTTGGGCAAAAGAGCATATCGGATGCGTCACCCCCCACCCGGACCCGCTTCAAGCCGGACTCGTGATGCAGTCGATTGCATTGGGTACACCGATGTGTGGCCGGCACCGACATCAGGGAGTGAGCTGGACCGGGACGTGGAGAGGCGGTTGCTGTCGGTTCGGATCCCAACTTGGGTACATGGATCCGGATCTCATCGATCTCCAATCTGAGGGCGACGGTGCCGAACTGGACCACCTGACCAGAGCGGATTTCCTGCTCTGTGATCGGTTCATCGTCGATGAAGGTGCCGTTTGTGGACTGAAGGTCCCGGACGATGACGCCCCTTTCATCCAGGGAGATTTCGGCATGAAAGGCGGAAACGGACGCCTCGTGGATGACGACGTCGTTCGTTGGATTGCGACCAACGGTGTTCAGGCCGCCCCGAAGGTCGAACCTGAGTGGCATCAGGAGGCCACGAAGATGGTAGAAATGCATACGCCGGCACCGGAATCCTTGAGCCACAACATATCGGTTCCTTGTGGGCAGGTCACCGAAAGGTTTGGACCTTGTGAAGGGGTTTGCCGGACGCATGAAGTGATTCTGGCAGGCTACCTTCGAAAGTATGTAATGTATTGACGTACAATGCTCGAGAGGGCGTTTTTGGGGTGAGGATTTCAAGTCCGCCACGAGCCTGACATTTCTTGGCAGGAACTCTGGATCACCTCTTGACTGAGGGGCGCGGGTGACATTGGCTGGGCTCAGGTATGGCTCGCGCGGTGAGATACGGCGGTGGGGATCTCTGGAAACACTGCGAGTACCCAACCTTTGAGAATGCTAAAGAAGCTCATTCGGGCCCCAAACGCCGTCCTTCGTCGACTTGGACTTTCCAAGCGAACATGGAAGGACGTCGAGACGTTCGACGAGTTATGGAAGCAGCGCATCCAACTGATGGCTTCCTTCATTCCCAAGGAGGCCAAGACCATTCTGGATGTTGGATGCGGGAAGATGTGGCTCCGGGAGTTCATCCCCGCCACGGTGAAATACTCGGGGACCGACTACGTGGCCCGTGGTGAAGGTTGCATTGTTTGCGACCTGAACCGCGCCGAGTTCCCCGAGGGGGCGTACGACGTCCTCTTCGTGAGCGGATGTCTGGAGTATGTGGAGGATTATCGATGGTTCCTGCGCACCCTTGCCGAACGGTGTCGGATGCGGGTACTGCTGTCCTACTGCGTTCTGGATCACTTCAACAACCTTCCCCAGCGCCGCACATTGGCCTGGGTTTCAGACCTGACGGAGGCGACGCTTCTGGAAGAGTCGGAATCGGCGGGGTTGAAGCTTTTGACCAAGGTTGAGGCTCATTCTGCTGATCGGATTTACGTCTTTGAGCCGAAGGCTGCCGCCACCGCGTGAGGGAGGTGCTTGCCGCGGGATGATTTGGAAAGGCAGGTGTCACCTGTGTTGCCTCATGGAAGGATTGGTTTGTCCGCCATCCCTTCAGGCAAGCTTCAGAATTTCGCCCGAATCTGGGGGATTTTGGCCGTCAGCTGATCGCCCAGGTCGTCCTGCGCGAAGTAGGCATCCCGAGCCCCCGTGGTGTTCCATGAATGGATGAAGAGCATCTGCTTGAACTGTACCCACCGGGCGGAGCCATCCATGAAGAGTTGATTGCCTCCGAGCGGCAGGTTTCCGGCGGCCTTGTGGGGCGGCATGTTCTTGAACGATGTATCCCGGCCTCCGCCCCATTTGCCGTCGACCTTCATGACGGCGTCGGCGGCAAGGACCCATCCCGGCTGCGAAAGACTGCTCTTGATCGGACTGCGCGAAGGGAATGTTCCAGCGGGGTTCTTCCACGTCTTGATGCCACCGAAGTATTGAAAGCCGATCACCCATTGGTCGAAGTCCCGCTCGTACTGGGGAAATGTGGCCCGGTTGGGGCAGGTCCAGATCTGCGTGGTGGAGTTTGAGTTGACGATGAGTCCAACGCTTGCGGCGGCCTTGCGCTCCGGGGGATTCAGGCAGACCTGGACTTCGCCAAACCGGGCTTCGAGGAGGACATCGCGGTTGTCATCCGCGTACATGAGCACGCCCACGCCGATCTGGCGGAGGTTGTTCAGGCATTTGGTCCGCAGCGCTGATTCCTTCCCCCGGGCCAGGGCTGGAAGGAGCATCCCTGCCAGGATCGCGATGATCGCGATCACGACGAGCAACTCGATCAGCGTGAACGCAGTTCGCGACAGTGGATGGGTTGGCAGCAGTTTCATGCAAGGAGATGCTGTTTCTTGAACCGAATGGTTGATGGAAACAAGACGCATCTTCCTGTCGTGTTGCGTGGGGGCGCGTCTTGACACCGCCCCCGCATGGAACGGGGTGGCGACGTCCTCGTCGCCCATGGAAGAGCTCTGAAGCGGCGAAACGCAGAACGCTGGTGGCCGAAACAAAACGGGCCCGACTGCGAAGAGCAGCGGGCCCGGTGATAACGCGCAGCGAGGGCGACGAACGTCGGTCAGAGCAGCGCTTC
The DNA here is from genome assembly GCA_027489875.1 of Verrucomicrobiales bacterium. Classification (GTDB taxonomy): domain Bacteria; phylum Verrucomicrobiota; class Verrucomicrobiia; order Limisphaerales; family UBA9464; genus UBA6176. Next base: position 41,995 of record JAIXZE010000159.1, on the reverse strand, counting down.
GTCGCCTTCGAGGAATCCCTGAAGCTGCCGGAGGCGCGTCGGATGACGCATCTTGCGCAAGGCCTTGGCTTCGATCTGGCGGATACGTTCGCGGGTGACCTTGAACTGCTTGCCGACCTCTTCGAGGGTCCGGGAGTAGCCATCGACGAGCCCGAACCGCAGTTCGAGAACCTTGCGCTCCCGTTCGGTCAAGGTGTCGAGCACGTCGGCCAGCTTCTCCTTGAGGAGGGAGTAACTGGTCATGTCCGAGGGGTTCTCGGCGGCCTTGTCCTCGATGAAGTCACCAAAGTTGGTGTCATCGCTGTCGCCAACGGGGCTTTGCAGGGAGATGGGCTGCTGCGCCATCTTGAGGACGGCGCGAACGCGGTCCACGGGCATCTGCATTTCGTCGGCGATCTCCTCCGGGGTTGGCTCGCGGCCAAAGTCCTGGATGAGCTGCTTCTGCACCCGCATCAGCTTGTTGATCGTCTCGATCATGTGCACCGGGATACGGATGGTGCGCGCCTGATCGGCGATGGAGCGGGTGATGGCCTGGCGGATCCACCAGGTGGCGTAGGTGGAGAACTTATAGCCGCGGCGGTACTCGAACTTCTCGACCGCCTTCATCAGGCCCATGTTGCCCTCCTGGATCAGGTCGAGGAAGGAGAGGCCGCGGTTCGTGTACTTCTTGGCGATGGAGATGACGAGCCGGAGGTTGGCTTCCACCATTTCGGTCTTCGCCTGGAGGGCCTTCCGTTCGAACTCCTTCAGCTTCTGGAAGGCCGCGAGGTAATCCGCATGGGTCATGCGGACGAATTCCTCGAGGGCCTTCACCTTGCGCTCTTCGGCGTGGATGATGGCCTGCGCCTGGGCGGCCTTCTTCTGGGCCTCGAGATCCTTGATGGTCCGGAGCGAGGTCTGGAACTTGTCGTGGATGTTGTCCGCGACGAGGCACATTTCCTCGATGACCTTCTGCTTGTAGTAGAACTTCGGGAAGGAGCGCTGGAGCTTTTCGTCGTACTTCTGGAATTCGGCGACGATCTTTTCCTGCTTGGCCTTGGAGGAGGTGTCCTGGAGGTCGTGCCAGCGGGAGTCGACTTCCATGTCGATCGCGCGGACCTCCTTGACGAGCTTGCGGAGTGCCTTGAGGTGCTCGTCGCGCGTCTCGATCTTCTTGTCGACGATGACGCGGTCGAAACGTTCCTTGGGCGGTTCGGAGATCAGTTTCTCGGCGAGGGCGATGTGCTCCTTACCGGAAAAGCCGAACGAGTAGATGATGCGCTTGACCTCGTTTTCGTTGTCCTCGATCCGCTTGGAGATCTCGACCTCCTGTTCGCGGGTGAGCAGCGGGACCTGACCCATCTGCTTGAGGTACATCCGGACGGGGTCGTCGAGGATGTCCAGTCGCGCCTTCTCGTCTTCTTCCTCCTGTTCGGGCTGCTTGACCCGGTCCACCTCGGCCTGATCAACGATGTCGATCTCGAGGTTGCGGAGCTTGATGTAGATCTCGTCGAGGTCTTCGGCCGTGACGAGATTCTCCGGGAGGGCATCCGTGATGTCGCCGTAGGTCAGGTAGCCCTGTTCCTGAGCGAGGCGGACGAGTTCCTTGATCTTCTCGGTGATGTCGACGCCAGAAGAGCTGCGGACGGTGCCAATGGTGGTGAGTCCGTCGGCATCGGCTCCTGGAGCCCCAGGCATCGGAGTGTTCTCGAGGGCGGCCGCGGCGGCAGCAGCGGCCAGGGCGAGGTCACCTGGAGGAGGAGGAGGCAGGTCAGAGGATGCGCCACCTGAACCGGATTTTGCCGACTTGGCGGGCTTTGAGGGCTTCGAGGCCTTTGCCGGCTTGGCGGGAGGTGGTGTTGGTTTGGCGGGTTTGGTGCCGGCCTTGTCTCCTTTCACCGCCGCGGCGGGGTTTGCCTTTTCAGGCTTTGCGTGCTTCTCGGCAGCCTTTTCAACAGGCTTTTCGGCCTTCTTTGCGGCTACCGGCTTGGCTGGAGACTTCTTCTCTTTCGACTTCGGCATAATGGAAGCGCCCGGCCATGGCCGGGCGGCAAACGAGCGGACAACTATTTCGGGAGGTGGGGGGGAAGTCAAGGTCTGGGGCAGGTTGGCGTGCAACACGCCCATGAAATCCAATCCTTCCAGACCGTCTTGCGGCCGCAGGTGACAAACCCACAGTGCCGGATGAAGATCCGGCATGCAACGTCGGGATTTCATTCGAGGTGGACTTGCAGCGTCGGCATGGGCGGGCATGGGCCAACGCCTTTGGGGCATGAACGGGGGCAGGGGGGAATTTGTTGCCGATGTGGTCATCATCGGTGGAGGGACCGGCGGAGTCTCAGCGGCGCTTGCCGCGGCCCGCTCGGGAAAAACTGTCATCCTGACCGAGGAAACAGATTGGATTGGGGGACAATTGACAGCCCAGGCCGTGCCACCGGATGAGCACCCGTGGATCGAGTCCTTTGGGTGCACCCGATCCTATCGGCAGTTTCGGGATGCCGTACGGACTCATTACCGTGATCATTTTCCGCTGACGCCGGAGGCGCGAACCAACCCGCGGCTGAACCCCGGAAATGGTTGGGTTTCGAGGCTGTGTCATGAACCGAGGGTCGCTCTTGCCGTGCTGGAGCAGATGCTTGCGCCCTATGTTTCTGCCGGCCGGGTGCGGGTGCTGCTGCGGACGCGGGCGGTCAGTGCCGATGTGTCTGGCGACCGGATCGAGGCGGTGGGGGTTGATTCTGCGTCGGAGGGGCGGGTGATCCTTTCCGGAGCGTACTTCATCGATGCCACCGAACTGGGGGACCTGCTTCCGCTGGCCAAGGTGGAGCATCTGGTCGGGGCGGAGTCACAGAAGGATACCGGGGAACCCTCGGCTCCGGAGAAGGCGGATCCCATGGACCAGCAGGCCGTGACGTGGTGTTTTGCGGTCGATCATGTCGACGGTGAGGATCACGTGATCCCAAAGCCGGCGCGCTGGGAATTCTGGAGCCGGTACGTCCCCGACTTGAAGCCGGCGTGGTCGGGGCCGTTGTTCAGTTGGGATTGTCCGGATCCCATCACCCTGAAGTCCCGTCGGCTGCCGTTCGATCCGACGCTGCGGGCGACGGGTTTGAATTTATGGACGTATCGCCGGATCGTGGATCCGGCCCAGTTTGTGGCTGGGACCTACCGGGGAGGGACGACCATCGTGAACTGGCCTCAGAACGATTACTGGCTGGCACCATTGATCGGACCTGGGGTGACGCCCGAGCAACAAGCGGAGCGATTGTTGGATGCCCGCCAGGTGAGCCTGTGTCTGCTGTACTGGATGCAGACCCAGGCACCGCGTCCGGATGGAGGTACGGGATGGAAGGGATTGCGGCTTCGTCCGGATGTCACCGGAGGACCGGAAGGTCTGGCGAAGTCTGTCTACATCCGCGAATCGCGGCGCATCCTGGCGGAGTTCACGGTGACGGAGAACCACGTCGGAACGGACGCGCGGATGAAGCTTACGGGAAAGGCCAAGGAGGAAGTGATGGCTGAGGCGTTTCCGGATTCCGTAGGTGTCGGCGCCTACCGGATTGACCTCCATCCGTCGACTTCAGGACGGAACTATGTGGACCTGGGGTCGCTTCCATTCCAGATCCCGCTTGGCGCGCTGATTCCGCGTCGCATCGAGAACCTGCTGGCGGGCTGCAAGAATCTCGGGGTGACCCATCTGACGAATGGGTGTTACCGGTTGCACCCGGTGGAGTGGAACATTGGCGAGGCTGCGGGCGCGGTGGCAGCCTTTTGCCTCGATCGGAAGGAGAGTCCGAGGGCGGTCCGGGCGAACCCGAAGTTGTTGGCAGATTTCCAGCAACGCCTGCGTAACCAGGGATTCGAACTGGAGTGGCCGAGGATCCGGCCATTGTGATGCCGACGCTTGCAGCACGCCTCGCCGTGCCGTTCATTGGCCGGATGCGTCGTGCGCCTGCAATCTGGCTCCTGCTCCTGTGCTGCCTTACCGGTACGGCGGCGGACCTCGCACAGTGGAACCTCGACGGAGGCGTTGGTTCCTCCACCGGTGGGGCACCGTTGTTGGCCGCGGTCGCGCCGCCGGGGCAGACGGTGGAAATGACATGGGTCAATCCGTCGATTGGAGGTGCCCCTTCGGGTGCGGTGTCCTTTGGCCGCGGAACGTACTTCCGGGTTTCCCACGGATTGGGGGCGAATGGGGGCGGGACGCGGTTGAATCGGTACACGCTCGTTCTAGACCTGAGCATTGCCTCCCGCCCGACCGGATGGGCCGCGCTGTTGCAGACCTCTGCCGGCAATGCAGATGACGCCGATTGGTTCATCAACCCTGATTCCGGACTGGGCATTTCCGGAAACTATGGAGGCGTGGTTCCTGCCGGTTCCTGGGTGCGGCTGGCGCTGGTGGTGGATTGTGTGGCGGGAACCTACCGCAGTTACCTGAACGGACTTCCGGTGCAGGTGCAGCGTGGATTGACGGCGGACGGACGGTTTTCCCTGGGACCGGAGTGCCTCCTCTTCGCGGACAATGATTCCGAAAATGCGGCCGGTTTGCTGGGGTGCGTTCAGGTCCGGTCGGTGGCCTTGACGGATTCCGAAGTGCTGGCGTTGGGTGCACCGCGAGCGGGCAACATTCCATCGACATCGGGAAGTGTTCCCAATCCGCTGTTTGGCAAAGCACTCAACGTGAACGGAGGCTTTGAAACCCAGTTGTCCGGGTGGACCATCCTCCGGGGGCGCCCGGTGGCGCAGTCCTCGGGCGTGTCCAAGGGAACGGCGCGCAGCGGTGGCCGATTCCTGCATGGGGGTGTGGGGCGTTCTGGAGACGGCGTGGTGCGGCAGTTCATCGACCTTCAGGGGTTCACCGCCACTGAATTGGACGGAGCGGTGATGGACGCGGACGCGTGGTTAAGGAACTGGCATGGGGCAGGGACGTTCGATGATCAGGTGTTCTACCGGGTGGCTTTTCTGGACGCGGCGACGAATGAGATCAGTTCGGTACGCTGCATCATTCCAGGGGATCGCGTGTGGGTGCAGCGATCCCTCAAGGCCGTGCTTCCTGCGGGAACGCACGCGCTCCACCTCGAGGTGGTCGGACGTCACCGGCGGGATGACGACAACGACAGCATGGCGGACGATCTGACGGTGCGATTGGCACCGTCGCAGGCCGTGGTGCCACCGGTGATCACCAAGCGCCCGATGCTGCAAGGGGTGCGCCCCGACGCCATGTCGCTGTTGTGGGAAACGGACCACGCTCTCGCGGAAGCCTCGGTGGAGTGGGGGCAAAGCCGAACGGATGAAAACCGGCTTCGAAGGGTGGAGACCCTCCAGATCGATGCCACGCATCATGTGCATCGGGCGACGATCGAAGGGCTGAAGCCCGAGACGGAGTACATTTACCGCGTCCGCAACGGGACAACGGTTTCCGCTGAGTACGGATTCCGCACGGCACCGGGGCCGGACTCGGCTTTTGTTACGGCCTGGTGGGGTGACAGTCATGCGGGGACGACGACCTTGCGGAAGCATGTGGCGAATCTCCTGCGGCATTCGCCCGACTTGATCTGCATTGCGGGTGACATGGTGAACAACGGCAACTCGCTTTCCGAATGGCACAATTACTGGTTCAAGCCGCTGGAGCACCAGAACGCGGCGCAAACGACGCCGGTGGTTTTCGCGCGCGGAAACCATGACGGGGAACACGCACTGGCGTATGCGTACAGCGCCTTGCCCGGGAACGAGTCGTGGTTTGCCTTCGACTACGGGAACACCCGGTTCATCTTTCTGGATTCGGAAGCGGATGGGTCGGTGTCGCCCGAGCAGTTGGTCTGGTTGCGATCCGAGTTGGCGCGTCCCGCGACCCAGCGCGCTGCGTTCCGCGTCGTCTGCTTTCATAAGCCGCCGTGGAGTCAGTTCTGGAACGGTGGAGGCCACACACAGGAACCCTTCGTGATCAACGAATGGGTGCCGCTGTTTCGAAGCCGGGGAGTTGATCTTGTGATCTGCGGCCACGAGCACGCGTATACCCGCGGCACCATGAACGGGGTTTTCTACGTCGTGAGCGGAGGCGGCGGTGGAACGATTGATACCGAACGCGTGGCGTCGTGGCCGCACATCAAGGTGGAGTACACCAAGTACCATTTCGATATCCTGAGCGTGAACGGCCGCCAACTGACGTGGGAGACTTTCGATGACAACAACGCGGTGCTCGACCAGTTCACGCTCACCAGCCGGGTGCCGGAGGTGCGGATCGAGCGCGTGGCAGGAGGAGGGCATCAACTCCGGATCGAAGGACGTCCAGGGCTTCGTTACCGGATTGAATCGGCTGCGGATCTGGGAGCCGTCCCACTGGTCTGGGAAGCGCAAGGCGAGGTGCAGGCCTCGGCGGCACCGGCGTTTTGGCCTGTATCCGCCGATGCATCGGCGCGGTTTCTCCGGGTGTTGCCGGTGCCATGACGTCGCGGGGGATCTTCCATGAACACGGCGCTCAACAAGGCGGGGACCAGTCTGACCAGGACCGTTCTTGCGCTTTGGGTCTGTTGCTCGATCCACTTCAACCAAGCGCAGGCCCATGGTCCCTTCCATGATCAGATCCAGGACCTCACCCGCCGGATTTCATCCACGCCCGAGGATTCGTTGCTCGTCGCCCAGCGGTGTGACATCCAGCGGGCTCACGGACTGTGGTCCGAAGCAGAGGCGGATCTCGTCGTCCTGGAGCGATTGCGGCCATCGGATCCCACCAACCAATTGAGGCGGGGATTCATCCTGGTCGGAAAGGGCGATGGGAGTGGGGCGCTTCCTCCGTTGAAGCTGTGGATCGAGGCGCACCCGACGAATGCGGAGGATCGGTTGATCCTCGCGCAGGCGCTGCGGCAATCGCGGAACTGGGCTGAGGCCGCGCGGGAGTACTCGAAAGTGTTGGAAGGTGTTGAGGCACCCCGCGCCCAGATCTTCATCGAGCGTGCAGAGTGCCAGGGGGAAGCCGGTGCCTCACCCACCCACATTGTTGCCGGACTGGATGCCGGCATCGCTCGGTGCGGTGCCCTTCCGCCGCTTGTCCGCATGGCGGCGGAACTCGAATTGAAGGCGGACAAGGTGGAGGACGCGGCTGCACGCGTGCGGAAGCTTGGCGAGGCTTCAGCGCGGAAGGAACGGTGGTTTTTCGAGGAAGGGGAGATCTACCGGCGAGGGGGTATGCCCGCGAAGGCTGAAGATCGGTATCGGGCGGCCTTGGCCGCAGTGGAGGCACTTCCGCCACGATTCCAGCGGGCTTTGACGACCATGGAACTCCGGACCGAGATCGTGCAGCGATTGAATCCGCCGGCGGTACGCTGACGGACTCTTCCGGGGAGCAGGGGACGGAGTCCGTTTCACCCGAGGTTCGTCGAAAAATCGGCCCGGAAATCGGGTGTGCATGAAAAAGGATTGGATTGGTGGCTGATTCTCTGGCACACCCACGCGCTCACGTTGGGCCGGCTGGAGCCGGCTCAATTATTTTGCCATGAGCAAGACATCCGCACCAAGCGTGCAACGGCTGCGACTGGGCCTTCCAAAAGGTTCGTTGCAGGACGCTACACTTGAAAAGTTCTCGAAGGCCGGCTGGAACATCACCGTATCCAGTCGGAGCTACGAGCCGTACGTGGATGATGTGGAGCTTCAGATCCGGCTGATCCGCGCGCAGGAGATCGGCCGATACGTCTCGCTGGGGTATCTGGACGCCGGCCTGACGGGGCATGACTGGATCGTCGAGAACGGGGTCGCCGGCAAGGTTCACGAAGTTGGAGAATTTGTCTTCAGCAAGGCCACCCGCCAGCCCACCCGGTGGGTTCTGGCTGTTCCCGAGGAATCGCCGATCCAGACGGTCAAGGACCTCGAAGGAAAACGCATTGCCACGGAGGTCATGGGACTGACGAAGGCCTGGCTGCGTAAACACAAGGTCAAGGCAGACGTGGAATTCTCGTGGGGAGCCACGGAGGTCAAGGCACGCGAACTGGTGGATGCCATCGTCGACGTGACCGAGACCGGGTCCTCGCTGCGGGCCAACAAGCTTCGGATCGTCGACACGCTGCTCGTGTCGACCCCTCGATTGGTAGCCAACAAGGAATCATGGAAGGAACCGTGGAAGCGTCAGAAGATCGAGACGATCGCGATGCTGCTGCGCGGGGCCATCCAGGCCGAGGGGATGGTGGGGTTGAAGATGAATGTGAAGTCCGGAGATCTTCCGCGGCTCTTGCAATCGTTGCCGGCCTTGCGTAATCCCACGGTGTCCAGTTTGAGCCAGTCGGGCTGGGTGGCGGTTGAAACCGTCATCGATGAAGCGGTGGTCCGAGAAATGATCCCGCAGCTGAAGGCCGCCGGGGCGGAAGGGATCATTGAGTATCCGCTCAACAAGGTTGTGTACTGATTCTCTGGAGAAACGAATACTATGGGTTCACTGAAGAAACGCCGGAAAGCGAAGATCAACAAGCACAAGCGCCGTAAGAAGCTGCGTCAGAACCGCCATAAGAAGCGTACCTGGCAGAAGTAACGGATCCGGCGCCTGTCCGGTTCAGCTTTCCCGCGCGGTCCCGCCTTGCGCGACCGCGCTTTTGCTTTTCCATACCCCCATGCGGGCTCTTCAAACCACTTTCGCGGGCATCCTCCTCGTGTTCGCGATCTGCCTCGCGGGGTGCCGAACACGTCCAGCCACGGGCGAAACCTCCGCTTCCGGCACGCAAGGAACGGTCGAGGTCTCCGAATCCCGTCCATCTTCCCAGATCTCCGAAGCAGACCTCGAAGCCCGGGTCCGCGCCCACGCAGCATTTGCCGCAGGGGTCGTGCAGCAAATGAAGGATGACTCGGTCGGGATGCTGGATTTCTGGACGCGGGCGGTGGAAGCCGATCCATCGAACGTCGAATTGGCCCTGGAAGTGGCTCGTCGCCGGCTCTTCCGCCGTGAATCTGCCGCCGCGATTTCGGTGTTGGAGCGGGCAACCCAGACCTCCAAGGCACCCACGGTGGGTTCCCTGTGGTCGATGCTGGGACTGGCGTACATCCAGACCGGCCGCACCAACGACGCCATCGGGGCCTACCGGAAGGGACTTGGCGATGTGGGCAGCCGACTCAGCGCCTACGCCTCCCTGGGAAGGCTTCTGGTGGAGACCGGGCGCGCCGACGAGGCCATGGCACTGCTGGCAGATGCCGAGAAGTTGGAACCCGGGAATCCAGTCTTCCACCTCGACATCGCGGAACTGTACGCCCAGTTGGCCGAACGACAGCCCGCGCTGGCGGAACGGGCGCGTCCCTTGGCGATTGCCGCTCTGGATCGTGTCTCGGCGATGAATCCAACCGACGGTGCGTTCCTGATGCGGTTGGCCGATCGGAACACCGCGATGGGTCGAACTGAGGAAGCCGAGAAGATCCTTCGCGGGCTGCGAACCCAGGGCACCGGCGGTGCCATGGCCACCGCCCGACTCGCTGAAATGTACCTTCGATCCGGGCGCCTGGACGACGCCGTGGCGCAGTTGGAGATCCTCCGTCGGGAGAGTCCGACAAGTCCGCTTCCTCCGTATTATCTGGGGGCCATTGCCTACGAACGTCGCGAGCACGCGACGGCTGTGGAGTGGTTTGAGAAGGCGCTGTTGCTGGATCCAAGCCACGAGGGATCGAATCTGGACCTCATTTCTGCCCTGCTGACCCTGGGCAAGCCGACGGCCGCTGTCGAAGCCTCGACACGGGCGCGGATGCGGATGAAGCCAAGCTTCCGCTTGGAGTTCCTGCATGCCCTCGCGCTGGGGCGGGCCAAGCGCTACGACGACGCCGTGGCTGCGTTTCTCTCCGCCGAGAAGATTGCAAACGGCGACGGCCGGTTGCTGGACCATCGGTTTCATTTTCAGGTGGGCGCGGCCCTTGAAGAGGCCGGACGTTCCGCAGAAGCAGAGGTCCGTTTGCAGCAGTCCCTGAAGCTGAACCCCAAGTTTGCGCCGGCCTTGAACCACCTGGGTTACACGTGGGCTGACCGCGGTGTGAATCTGGACCAGGCCCTCGAGATGATCCGGCAGGCCGTGGCAGCGGAGCCGGAGAATCCCGCCTACCTCGACAGTCTCGCCTGGGTGCTGCATCGGATGGGGCGTTCCGAGGAGGCGCTGCCTCACATGGAAAAGGCGGCCAAACTCATGGAGGACGACCCGGATTCGACCGTGCTCGATCACCTTGGCGACATCCTGGCTGCGCTGAAGCGACTGCCCGAGGCAAGGACGCACTGGAAGCGTGCACTCGAGCTCGATCCGGCACCGGAGATCCGCAAGAAGCTGGAGGCGTCGCCCCAATGAGTGGCGAAGAGGGACGGCGGAGGCACCGGTTCCGACACCACTACTCCGTGGCCGAGGCGGAAGCGCTGATTCCTCGCGTCACCGGTTGGTTGATGGAGATCCGGATCCTTCGACAGACCCTTCAACGGCAGGACGAGCGGCTGCTCGAACTCCTGCACGATCTTGGCGACCAGGGCGGATCGCGGGTGAATGACTGGATCCGGAACCTGGACCGCATGCGCAGCCTGGCAGACGAGTTCTCCAGCCGGGAGCTCCAGATCGAGGATGTGGAGCAGGGATTGGTCGGCTTCCCCGCAATCCGCGCGGGGCGCGAGGTCCTCCTGTCCTGGCAGGAGGGCGACGACCGCATCGAGTTCTGGAAGGAGCCTGACGCAGGCCAGGCTGGACGGGAACCGCTGGGTTGAGGCTCGGGTGAGAGGTCGATTTCCAATCAACCCGCCAGGATGCGGGCGAGTCCGGAGAACTGCTTTCGGGGAGACACGATGGCCAGTGACCGTCGGTCAGCTGTGAACAGGGCTCGTGCCACAGCGCTGATTTCCGGGCCGGTTACCGCGGTGATGCGATCGCGGATGATGGCCGGAGGCACGAATTCGCCCTGATTCAACCATTGTTCCCCGAGCCACATCATGTGGTTCTCGGTGCTCTCCATGCTGAGTTCGAACTGGCCGAGGACATAGTCTTTCGCCCGCGTGAGCTCTGCCGTGCTGGGCGCGCGCTTCATCAGTCGGTTCAGTTCGCCGATGACCAGGACCAATGTCTTCTCGACCTCCGACGGATCCAACCCGGCCGAGACAACGAGATCCCCGACGTCGGCCCAGGTCGTCGCCGAGCTTTGGATGTTGTAGGTCAGGCCATGGTCTTCGCGAACAACCTGGAAGAGGCGGGAACTCATGTTCTCGCCCAGGATGACGTTCAGCAGGCGCAGGGCGTGACGCCTCGGGTCGTGCCGCGAGACCGCACGCAGTCCCAGCCCGAGGTTCGCCTGCTCGACATCACGGACGACCAGTCGAACCGTCGGTCCTGCTGGGGGACGCTCGAAACGTTCGAAGTCCGGGCGTGGGCCCGGCCGGAACTGGCCGGCGCGTGCCGCGGTTTCCCGGACGAAGTCCTCGTGACGGACGTTTCCGGCGGCGGCGACCAGCGTGGCTCCACTCGTGTAATGAGAGGCCAGATGGGCACGGAGTTCGTTCCGGCCCAGGCCGCGCAAGGTGGATGGCGTTCCGATGACGGGTCGGCCCAGCGCATGGCGCGGAAACTGAAGCTGGTTGAGGACGTCGTGGACCAGTTCGGCAGGCTGGTCGCGGTACATCGCGATCTCCTCCAGGATCACCGCACGTTCCCGGTCGATGTCGCCCGGGGTCAGTCGGGAGTTGGTGAACATGTCCGTCAACACCTCCAGCAGATCCACCCATCGGCTGCCATGGGCACGGGCGTAGAAGCAGGTGTGTTCCTCGTCGGTGAACGCGTTGAGGTAGCCTCCCACGCCCTCCACCGCCTGGGAAATCTCGGCTGCCGTGCGTCGACGGGTCCCCTTGAAGAGCATGTGCTCGATGAAGTGGGAGATCCCGCTGAGCTTCGCGGGTTCATGTCTTCCACCGGCGCCCACCCAGACGCCGATGGCGGTGGATGCCATGTGGGGCATCTCGGCAGTGACGACGCGTGTGCCGTTTGGAAGGAGCGTTTGATGATACATGCAGGAAATGGCGACCGGTCCTCAGGTTTCCGTCGGCAGGTGGCGTTTGGCAATCCGGCGGTGAGATCCGCTCATGGGAATCTGAGCCAGCGTTGCGAACGGGACCCACTCGCTGCCGGCCGGCAGCTTGGCGTCGCCGGGAGCCCCTGAGATCCTGAACAGGTGTTGCGTGTACCGGAAACGCGTGATGGCGTTCGTCACCTTGCCCGAGGGAGTCAGGCGGGCACTCGGGATCGAAAGCCACCGTGCGGCTGCATCGGGGGCGGATTCGGCGCTGCCGCATTCGATGTTGGGAAACTCCCAGAGTCCTTCGTTGATTCCGTTTTCCGGTCTGCGCAGGAGCAGCCAGCGACCCTTGTGTTCCCACAGCAGGGTCGCGAGATGGCGTGACATCGTCGTTGGGCGTGGAGCCGTCTGCGGGAAGGCCTCCGGAGTTCCCATGGCGAAGGCCTGGCATTCTCTCGAGATGGGACACGCTGCACAGTTCGGGCGCGCCGGAGTGCAATGGGTCGCGCCCAGTTCCATCAGCGACTGGTTCAGGGCGGAGCAGGGGCCCGACAACTGGATCGGCGCAGGGGGCAGGGGAGTCCTTCGGCGGGGGAGTTCGGACGCCCTCGTCACCAATTCGGCCGACCGGGACCAAAGGGCAGATTGTACGACGGCGGATTTTGGGTCCCCGGCAAGTCCTTCAAGCCGGGTCAACACCCGGATGATGTTTCCGTCAAGTATGGGCGTTGGCTGGTTGTAGGCGATGGAGGCAATGGCACCGGCGGTGTAAGGCCCAATGCCAGGAAGCTCAAGGATGGCTTCATGCGCCGTTGGGAAACGCCCTTCGGCCGTGGCCTGGATTTGCACGGCTGCCTTCTGGAGGTTCCGGGCGCGCGAGTAATATCCCAGCCCTTCCCAGAGCTTGAGAACGGTTTCAGCCGGCGCGGAAGCCAGGGATCCGGTGGTCGGAAGCTCCCGCATCCAGCGTTCCCAGTAGGGGATCACGGTCCGCACCTGCGTCTGTTGGAGCATGACCTCGGAGATCCAGATGGCGTAGGGATCGGTCGTCCGACGCCACGGGAGATCGCGGGCCGATCCGGCGAACCATTTCAAGAGCGCGTGCACGACCTGCTCCCAATCGGGGGCGGCAGGCGAGGGGGGAGTCACCACGGGCCAACGGTGTCAGCGGAATCACGGTCCGGCAACGGTTCGCCTTCGCTCACTGCATGTCGTTGGGAAATTGTGGCTCGACAAGAAGGCCAAACTGGTTGCGAATGAGACTACGCGGTGACCACCTACACGGCGAAACTCACTCCGGAAGAGGCTGCCCGTCTCGAACCCATCGTCCGCGACGGATCGTTCCAGTTGCGGGACGTCCCTCATGCGCGGTTCAGCGGCGCGAAGCCGGATCTCCACGTCACCTTTTACGAATCCGGCAAATTGGTGGTCCAAGGCAAGGGCACCCAGGATTTCGTCGAATTCACCATCGAACCGCAGGTCCTGATGTCCGCCCGACTCGGATACGAGGACACGCTGGAGCCTGGTCGGTTGGATCCCCGCATCGGCGTCGATGAATCCGGCAAGGGCGACTTCTTCGGTCCCATGTGCATTGCCGGTGTCTATGTCAATCGGGAGGTGCTCGCCCTGTGGAAGGATGTTGGCATCCGCGATTCCAAGAACATCACCAGCGACGCCCAGGTGTCCCGTCTGGCCAAGAAGATCCGGGAAACCCCCGGCTGCGTCTGGAACATCGTGGCGGTCGGGAATGAGGCCTACAATCGGATGCATGGATCGAACGGGAGCGTGAACCGCATCCTGGCATGGGGCCATGCGCGGGTGATCGAAAACCTCCTGGGGCAGAAGCACCGGATGAACCCGGTGCCGGTGCGGGCCATCAGCGACCAGTTTGCCGCATCCAAGGCCACCGTTGAGAAGGCGCTGATGACCGCGGGTCGGACGATCGAGCTGGTCCAGCGTCACAAGGCGGAAGAAGACCCGGCCGTGGCGGCGGCTTCGATTCTTGCCCGGGATGAATTCGTGACCCGATTGCGGTTGCTCGGGGAGCAGTTCGGTTTGGTGCTGCCCAAAGGGGCCTCGGAAGGGGTGGAGGCGGCGGCCCGGGAGTTCGTGGCTCGCCATGGAGCCGAGGTGCTTCCAAAGGTTGCCAAGATGCATTTCCGGACGTCCTACCGGGTCCTTGGTCTTCCGGAACCGGAACGTACCGAGTGGAAGAAGCCTGCCTCCTGAAGGCAATTTACCGCTTCCGCGGCATCAGGCTTGGAGTGTTCCGCGCTTCCTTCCACACTCACCCCCATGCACGTCCACTTCCTCGGGGCCACCCGGACCACCACTGGATCGATGTACCTCATTGAGGTCAACGGAAGCCGAATCCTGATGGAATGCGGCCTCTATCAGGGCCACCGGGACGAAGCGATCGAACGCAACCGCAAGTTCACCTTTGATCCGGCCACCCTCGACGCGGTGGTCCTCAGCCACGCACACATCGATCATTGCGGGAACCTTCCGAACCTTTGTCGTCAGGGATTCCGGGGTAACATCTACTCCACCTTTGCCACGCGGGACCTGGCCGCGGTGATGCTGGCCGACTCGGCGGAAATCCAGCGGGCAGATGCGGAGTTCGTCTCCAAGAAGCGGATCAAGGAGGGCAAATCGCCGGTGACGCCCCTCTACTCGCCCGAGGATGCGGAGATGGCCGTGCGCCAGTTTGTCGGACTGAACTATCATCGGCCGATGCCGATAGCGAATGGCGTCACCCTTCGGTTCGCGGATGCCGGCCACATCCTCGGCTCCGCGCAGGTGATCCTCGACATCCAGGAGGCCGGGAAGAAGTTCCGGTACCTCTTCAGCGGGGACATTGGCCGGCCCAGGCAGGAGATCCTTCGGGATGCCGAGGCGGTGGAAGGCGTGGACTTCCTCCAGATCGAGAGCACCTACGGCGCGCGCGATCATCATGACGCGGTCGATGCGAGGACCGAGTTGTGCCGTTTGATGGGCGCGGCGCTTCGGCGTGGTGGCAAGGTCATCGTTCCGGCGTTCTCGGTCGGTCGGACCCAGCAACTCGTCTATGTCCTGAACCAGTTGGCCGACACGGATTGCCTGCCCCGTGTCCCCATCTTCGTCGACAGTCCGCTGAGCGTGAACGCAACCGAGGTGTTCCGGTTGCATCCGGAATGCTTCGACGACGAGACCCTCAAGTTCCTCCGTGAACAGCGGAACCCCTTCGGCATGGACAACCTCACGTACATCCGCGAGGCCTCCCAATCGCGGAAGCTGAATGAACTGGATGAGCCCGCCGTGATCATCAGCGCCTCGGGTATGGCCGAGGCGGGCCGGATTCGCCATCACCTGTCGAACAACATCGGAAACCCGCGAAACCTGATCCTTTTCGTCGGTTACTGTGCTGAACACACCCTGGGAGCCCAGATCCTGTCCCGGCGCAGCCCGGTCAACATCTTCGGGCAACCTCATGTGGTGAGGGCGGAGGTGGCGTCGATTGATGCCTTCTCCGGCCACGCCGATCGTTCCGAACTCTCGGCCTATGTGAACGCCCTAGGTGGAAACATTCGGAAGATCACCGTGGTGCACGGCGAGGAGGAGCAGTCTTTGGCATTCGCTGAAACGCTGCGAGGCCTCCGCCCGGGGGCGCAGGTTTCCGTGCCCAAGCTGGGCGAAATCGTGCAGTTCGGGATGGATGAAGCCATGGCCTCCGCTTAATAAGGACTATCGTGAAAAGCACCTCCCCTTCGCGTCCGCTTCAGATTGCCGTGGCTGCGTCCACCGCGTGCGTCCTGGCTCTGGTGGGTTGGTACGTCGTCGAGTCCCGCGAGATGGGGGCCCACCAGCAGGTGTCGACCACATACACCCAGAACAGCCTCGCACTGGGTCAGTTGCTCGAGGAGGCCGTGCAATACTCGCGAAAGGATCCGTCCATCATCCCGTTGCTGAACCAACTGGGTGGGCGAAGCCCCGGGCCCGCCGCACAAAGCCCCGCACCCGCCACGAACCCAACCCGCCGCTGAACCCATGAGCACTCCATCCCCGTCCGCTCCCGATGATCAGGACACCCTTCGGGAGGAAGTGGCCTCGCTGAGAAGCGGGTTCGCTTTCTTCCTCCGCCTTCAGCTGCTTTTCATCATGCTGGTCGGCGTTTTCATATGGCGGGTTGCCCTCGTTCAGCATCGGTCACTGGAAGCGGCGCGCCTCAGTTCGGGAAAGATCCACAACGACCAGATCCGGCAGCGCCAGTTGGTCGATGAGTTCCGGAAGTACGCGTCGACTCACCCGGAGTTTGCCCAAATCCTGCGAGCCAAGGGAATCGATGTTCCGTCAACCCCTGCGGGCGGGGCGGCCCTTCCGCCGGCACCCTCAGGTGGACGCTAGGTCTCGTTTGTCTTCGGGGCACCCGGGCCTGTGTGGGCCGACCCGCAGCGGGCGCAGTAGCGGTCTCCGGCTGTCCCCATCGAGGCACAGGACGAGCATCTGGGACGATCGCGCTCGGTACGGTGGTGGATGAGGAGGTTGCGCAGGTAGGGAATCCACGAGAACGCGTAGGCCGCCACGAACACCGAATCCCGCTGATACAGGGCGGCGTAGGACAGCAGGAGCAGGGCCCCTCCCAGGCTGAACCACCAGAAGAGGGAGGGAACGACCACCCGACCCTGCTTTTCGGTGGCGTACCACTGAACCAGAAACCGGCTTGTGAACACCGCATTGCCGGCCCAGCCCACAACCTTCCACGGATGCCATTCGATCCCCAGGAACTTGCCGCCAGGCCAGAGCACTTCATCGAAGAGGCTCATCTGCCGTCCAGAATGGGTGCCCGCGGCCCGGGAACAAGCCGCGACTCCTCCGGGAACCGGAATTCCATCCGGCGCCTTGCGCCTTCCGTTCCCTTTCGCTGCGGATCGATGGGATCAGACCTTGCGTCCCTTTGACCACGTCCCGTAGCGTGCGCCCTTCGAAACGGAAGAGTGCATGAAGGTCTGGATTGACGGTCAACTTGTCGACGAATCGGAAGCCAAAGTCAGCGTGTTTGATCACGGCCTGCTTTATGGCGATGGCGTTTTTGAAGGGATCCGGATGTATCACAACCGGATCTTCAAGCTGGAGGAGCACATCGAGCGGCTCTACTGGTCGGCGAAGGCGATCCTGCTCGAGATCCCGATGACCCCTGCGGAGCTGACCCAGGCGTGCGTCGAAACGTGCAAGGCCAACGGGCTTCGGGACGGCTACATCCGCCTCCTCGTCACCCGCGGCAAGGGCACGCTTGGACTGGATCCGCGCCGCTGCCCGAAGCCCTCCGTCATCATCATCGCCGCGACGATCCAGCTCTACCCCGAGAAGTATTACGACGAGGGGTTGACCATCGTGACCGTCCCGACGACACGGAATCTGGTCAATTCAGTCAACCCGGCGATCAAGTCGCTGAACTACCTAAACAACATCCTGGCACGCATCGAGGCCAACAATGCCGGTGTCGAGGAAGCCATCCTCCTCAACAGCGAGGGGTTTGTCGCGGAATGCACGGGTGACAACGTGTTCATCGTGCACAAGGGGCGCCTGCTCACCCCGCCGCTCAGCGCCGGCGCGCTCTACGGCATCACGCGCGGAACCGTTCTCGACTGCGCGAAGGAGCTGGGCATTGCCTGGGCCGAACCCCAATTGACGCGTTACGATGTCTATATTGCCGACGAGATGTTCCTGACCGGCACCGCCGCCGAAATGGTTCCGGTGGTGAAGGTGGACGGTCGTGTCATCGGCAACGGCAAGCCTGGTCCCGTGACCTTGCAGCTGATGAAGGCCTTCCGCGAAAAGACCAAGACGGACGGGGAGATCATTTTCCCCAACTAGGCCGGGATTACCCGACGCGGAGTCGACCAAGACGATACGCATTCCCGAACATCGGAAGACCTGGGATGACGGGAGCGAACCTGCCGTCACCTTGACTTGCCGGCAGTGTGCGTCGATATAGCGGACCGGAATTATGGTGTGCCAGCTCTGCAAGCAGAAGGATGCGACCGTCCACCTGACGCAGATCGTTGAGGACGAGATGAAGAAGCTCGACCTCTGCGAATCGTGCGCGAAGCAAAAAGGTGTGAACGATCCGACAGGTTTCTCGCTGGCGGAGCTGTTGCTCGGCGCGGGGGGGGCGGAGGCGGAAGTGCCGGTGGAGGCCAAGCCCAGCGGGGCTGCTGCCGAGCCCAAGTGCTCTCGCTGCGGCATGACCCAGACCGAGTTCAAGAAGAGCGGGCGCATGGGATGCTCGGATTGCTACAGCGCCTTCGCCGATTCCCTGGAGGGGTTGCTGAAGGGGATGCACAAGGGCACAGCCCACCGCGGAAAGATTCCTGCATCCCTCAGGACCGCCCTCGACCAGAAAGCGACTCTTGATGTCCTCTCGGCAAAGCTTCAGGCAGCGATTGCGTCCGAGGATTTCGAACAGGCCGCCCGGGTTCGGGATGAGATCAAGGCCGTCAAGTCCGCTGCCTGAACAAACGGACACCGCATGAACCTTCTGGAGTTTCTGACGCCCTCGGCCGAGGTCTGTCGCAGGACCGGTCCTCACGACAAGATTGTCTATTCCTCGCGGGTCAGGCTGGCACGCAACCTTCCCGAGGTACCCTTTCCTGGCCACGGCAAGAAAGCGGATCGCGTCCGTGTCTACGACCAGTTGCTCCCCGCAATCCAATCGGTCCCGGCGATGGGTGGGGCCTTGGGGGAATCCCTGGAACGACTGACTCCCTCGGACAAGCAATTGCTGGTCGAGCGGCATCTCATCAGCCGCGAGCACGCGGCGAAGGGGGCTGGTAGCGGGTTCGTCCTGAACCGTGAGGAATCCCTCTGCGTCATGGTCAACGAGGAGGATCACCTGCGCATGCAGGCCCTCCGACCAGGCCTGCAACTCCGGGAGGCATGGGAGGCCATTGATGCCTTCGACACCGCCTTGCAGGAGCGCGTGCAGTTCGCCTTCTCCCCTCAGTACGGATACCTGACCGCCTGCCCGACGAATCTGGGGACCGGTATCCGCGTCAGCGCGATGCTTCACCTTCCTGGCTTGGTGCTTTCGGAGCAGGTCAGCCAGATCATCCAGGCAGTCAACAAGCTCGGGCTTGCTGTCCGCGGTCTTTATGGCGAGGGCACCGAGGCCTTGGGGAACATCTTCCAGGTCTCCAACCAGATGACGCTGGGCGAATCCGAGAATGAGATCGTCGAGCGCATCAACAAGGTCCTCCAGCAGGTCATCGAGCACGAGGAGAACGCCCGGGCCATGCTGCTGGAGAAAAAGGCGCGCGTCGTGTTCAACCACGTCGGCCGGGCTTTCGGCATCCTTTCCCACGCCCACACCATTTCGTCCAAGGAGACGATGAACCTCCTCAGCCTGCTCCGACTTGGGGTTGATCTGGGGATCCTTCCGCCGGCCGCCAGACCGGCCGTCGATGAATTGCTCCTGCTGACGCAGCCCGCCCATCTCCAGGCCCTCTTCACCAAGGGAGAAAAGCTGACCGCGGAGGAACGTGACAGCACCCGTGCCGATGTCCTTCGGGAGCGGTTGCGCTCGATGGATCGGCCGGCGCATGCCGGATTCGGGGCACGCACTCCGCCCGGTCCCGATCCCGTTCCCTGAACGGGTGGCGTTCGGTGCAGGGTCGCGCGGTGCTCCAATCATGTGCATTTCCGCCGATTCCTGATCCCCGTGGATCACGCAAGTCGCGTATTCGTCCATCTTCATGCCCTCCTCCGGGAATTTCCTGACCCATCGGAAGGAGGTCGGGCCTGCAAGTTGATGGGAAAGTCTTTTGACGTGGTATTGCGCGGTGGCCACATTGGCCTCACCAAACGCAGCCAGTCGGTTGCGTACGGCGCATTCCCATGAGCGAAGAGAATCTCAACAGTTTCACTCCGCGTGCCCAGCAGGTCCTCGCGCTGGCCCGGAAGGAGGCAGACCGCTTCAACCACAACTTTGTGGGTACCGAGCACCTCCTGCTTGGCCTGATCAAGTTGGGGCAAGGGGTCGCCGTCAACGTGCTCCAGAAAATGGGGCTCGATCTCGAAACCGTGCGAACCGAAGTGGAGAAGGAGGTTCGCACAGGCGCCGAACAGAAGGTCACGGGCAACATCCCCTACACCCCCCGGGTGAAGAAGGTGTTGTCCCTCGCCGGCAAGGAAGCCAAGGCCCTCAATCACACCTATGTCGGCACCGAGCATATCCTCCTCGGTCTCCTACGCGAGGGCGATGGCGTCGCCGCAAAGGTGCTCAAGAACCTCGATGTCGACATCGAGCAGTGCCGTCAGGAGATCCTCAAGGAACTGGATCCCCAGTACCCCCAGGGTGAGGGGACGCCTCCCGGTGGATCGGATGAACAGCTGACCAACGAAGGCGAAGCGGCGAAAAGCAAGGATGCCAAGGGCAAGGGAGACAACCGCACCCCGGCACTCAAGGCCTTTGGACGGGACCTGACCGAGTACGCCAAGAAGGGCGACATGGATCCGGTCATCGGGCGGCAGTCCGAGATCGAGCGCGTCATCCAGATCCTCTGCCGCCGGACGAAGAACAACCCTGTCCTCCTGGGAGAGGCGGGTGTTGGCAAGACAGCAATCGTCGAGGGCCTGGCGATGGAGATTTCCAAGGGCAACGTCCCCGAGATCCTCCAGAACAAGCGCATCGTCACGCTGGATCTCGCGCTGATGGTCGCCGGTACCAAATACCGTGGCCAGTTCGAGGAACGGATCAAGGCCGTCATGGACGAGATCCGTCGCACGCGGAACATCATCCTGTTCATCGACGAGTTGCACACCATCGTCGGTGCCGGTTCTGCCGAAGGCACGATGGATGCCTCCAACATCTTCAAGCCCGCGCTGAGCCGAGGCGAGATGCAGATCATCGGGGCCACCACGCTCACGGAGTACCGCAAGTACATCGAGAAGGACTCCGCCCTCGAGCGACGCTTCCAGACGGTGAAGGTCGAGCCGCCGTCCGTGGACGACGCGATTATCATCCTCAATGGCCTCAAGCCGAAGTACGAGGAGCACCACAAGGCGGAGTTCACCAACGATGCCATCGAGGCCTGCGTGAAGCTGTCTGACCGCTACATCACGTCGCGCTTCCTGCCGGACAAGGCCATCGATGTGATGGACGAAGCCGGGGCCCGCGCGCGCATCGGTGCCATGCAGCGTCCGCCGGACGTCAAGGACCTGGAACTCGAGATCGAGCAGGTCAAGACGAAGAAGGAGCAGGCGATCAAGGATCAGGACTTCGAAGGTGCCGCACAGCTTCGCGACCGCGAGAAGCAATCCAAGGAGAAGCTGGAGCGCATCCTTGCCGAGTGGAAACAGCACAAGGAAGAACGCCGGGTGACCGTCAGCGAGGACGACATCCTCCAGGTGGTTGCCAAGTGGACAGGCATCCCCTTGAAGCGGATGGGCCAGACAGAGACCCAGAAGCTCCTGACCGTGGAGGTCGAACTCGGAAAGATCGTCATCGGTCAGCAGGATGCGGTGACAGCACTGGCGAAGGCCCTGCGCCGCGCCCGCACCGACCTCAAGGATCCGCGTCGGCCGATTGGCTGCTTTGCCTTGCTGGGACCCACGGGCGTCGGAAAGACGCTGCTGGCCCGCACGCTGGCGGAGCAGATGTTCGGGAGCGCGACGGCCCTGGTCCAACTCGACATGTCCGAGTACATGGAGAAGTTCACGGTCAGCCGCCTGGTCGGTTCACCCCCGGGTTACGTGGGCTACGAAGAGGGTGGCCAGTTGACCGAGAAGGTCCGCCGCCAACCCTACTCGGTGGTGTTGTTCGACGAGATCGAGAAGGCCCACCCCGACGTGATGAACATGCTCCTGCAGATTCTGGAGGAGGGCAAACTCACGGATTCATTGGGCCGCGTCGTTGATTTCCGGAACACCATCATCCTGCTGACCTCCAATGTGGGTTCCGAGGTCGTGCGGAAGCAGGCTGTCATGGGATTCGGCAAGCAATCCGATGACGGTGATCACGACTTGATGCGCGGTCGTATCCTGGAGGAAGCCCGCAAGGCGTTCCGGCCCGAGTTCATCAACCGTCTGGATGACGTCATTGTCTTCCGCACGTTGGGCAAGCCCGAGTTGGTGCGGATCCTCGAGTTGGAGGTGGCGAAGGTTCTGGAGCGGATCCGTCGCAAGGGCGTCACGGTCGTCCTGGACGAGAAGGCCAAGGACTTCCTGATCGAGAAGGGATACGACCCGCAGTATGGAGCCCGCCCGATGCGGCGTTCGGTGGAACGGTATCTGGAGGATCCGCTCGCCGAGGAACTCCTCAAGGGAACCATGTCGTTGGTGGGTCCGGTCCAGGTGACGGCGGAAGCCGACAAGTTGGTCTTCAGCCAACCGCAGGCCAGTGCCGAGGGGGCTGCCCTCAGTTCCTGAAGCTGGAGGCCGCCCGGAGCGGCCGCGAAAACCCGGGTCCGTCGCGTTCCTCGCGTTTCGGGCCCGGGTTTCTTGCCTTCAAGGTTCCTCGAATTGTTCGCAATGAGGGTTTGAACCCGGCGGATTCCGCGACACTCTCCAACAGCGATGCGTTCCATCCTCATCGGCCGCATCCAGCAAGTCCTGTCGGATCTCGGGGAGATCCTGATCCTCTGCAAGGAGACCGTCGTTTCCGTGCGGTATCACCGTCCCTCGTGGCGGGACTTTCTGGGGCAACTCTACTTCATCGGCGTCAAGAGCCAGACGGTGGTCGTCACGACAGGTGCGGCGACCGGCATGGTCCTGTGTGCCCAGACGTTCTTCCAGTTCCACAAGGTCAAGATGGATACGGCCACCGGGGCCGTGGTGTCGGTGGGCATGTGCAGCGAATTGGGACCGGTGCTTGCCGGATTGATGCTCACCGGTCGCGTCGGAGCGGCCATGGCCGCCGAACTCGGAACCATGAAGGTCACGGAGCAGATCGACGCGCTCCGCACCCTGGCGACCCACCCGGTGGATCATCTCGTGGTACCGCGCGTATTGGCCACGCTGGTGTCGGCCCCTTTGTTGACCATCGAGTCGGTGTTCGTGGGCATCGTGGCCAGTTACATCGTGGGCGTCCAATTGCTGGGCATTGATGGGGCTTATTACCTGTCGAACATGCGCCGGTTGACCGATCCGGCGGACGTGATCATGGGCCTGATCAAGGCGGTGGTCTTCGGCGCGATCATCTCCACGGTCAGTTGCTACAAGGGGCTCAGCTGCCGCGGTGGGGCAGAGGGTGTCGGGCGCGCCACGACCGAGTCCGTCGTGATGGCCAGCATCAGCATCCTGATTGTGAATTTCTTCCTTACCCTGTTGCTGACCCGGCTCTTCGTGGGCGCCTGAGGACACCGTCATGATCGAGGTCAAAGACGTTCACAAAAGCTTCGGCACCCAAAAGGTCCTGAGGGGTGCCAGCCTTCGCATCGAACAGGGCGAGGCGGTCGTGATCATCGGCCGATCCGGCGGCGGAAAGAGCATCCTGCTCAAGCACATCATTGGACTTCTCCGTCCGGACTCCGGAAGCGTCCTGTTCGACGGACATGACCTGGCGTGCATGGACGAGCGCGCGTTGCTGGGGGTCCGACGCAACTTCGGCATGCTGTTCCAGATGGCAGCGCTTTTCGATTCGTTGAACGTCAACGAGAACGTCGGATTCGTGCTCCGACGCGAACGCAAGCATTCCGAAGCTGAGATCCGCGCCTTGGTGGCGGACGCCCTCGACCGTGTGGAGCTGCCGGGCATCGAACAGAAGATGCCGTCAGAACTCTCGGGTGGCATGCGCAAGCGTGTGGGTCTTGCCCGGGCCATCGTCTACCGGCCGCAGATCGTCCTCTATGACGAGCCAACCACCGGACTGGACCCGATTGCCGGCGATCGTATCGACAGGTTGATCCGTAGGGTTTGGGAGGAACTGAAGGTGACGAGCATTGCCGTGACCCACGACATGAAGAGCGCGCGCACCATCAGCAACAGGATCCTCATGTTGCACGAAGGCCGGATCTACGCGGATGCCCCCACGGATCAGATCCTGCGATCGACCGATCCACTCATCTACAACTTCGTCAACGGAATCGCCACTCCCCGGGCGGAAGCCACCTGAAACATGGAAAAGTCCAATCAAGGTCTGAAGGTCGGTATCTTTGCGTTGCTGGCCCTCGTGTTGGCCGCGGCGCTGATCCTGAATTTCTCGAAATCGGCGGGTCCATGGACGCCGCAGATCCATGTCACCTTTGAGTCCACGGAGGTGGGCGGACTCGCCAGTGGCGCGAAGGTCATGATCGCCGGTGTGCCGGTCGGGCATGTCGAGGCCGTCGACCTTGGGGCGGGTGGTCGCCGGGTCTTCATCCGATGCTCCATCCTCAAGAAATTCACCATTCACAGGGATGCCGTGGTGGAGATCCAGCAGAGCGGCTTTCTGGGCGATCAGTACATCTCCATCACGCCGACGCTGAACCAGGGTGCGGTGCTGGAGGACGGGGGCAAGATGGACGTGGTGGCCCCCTTCAACATGATCGAGGCCGCGCGAAAGGCCTCCGGATTGATGCAACGGTTGGATGCCACCGCAGCCAAGCTCGACTCTGCCATCACCCGGGTAGACCGCGTATTGCTGGCGGAACCGGTGTTGCGGGACCTCACCAATGCCTTCGGGAACTTCAATAGGATCTCGGAGCGCGCGGATGCAGCGATTGCCGAAGTCCAAAGCCTGGTGGCGACGAACTCTCCAGCCGTCGGAATCACCCTGTCGAACCTCAACGCGTTTACGATCACCCTTCGGGATACGGCGACTAACATTTCGGGTGTCGTGGATGCCAACAAGGCGTCCGTACAGACGACCCTCAATAACCTCGCCTCTGCCTCCGATGACCTGAAGCAACTCTCCGGCGACCTCCGCAGTGGCCAGGGGGTGGTGGGCGCGCTCTTCAAGGATGCCGGCATGCGCACGCAGGTGGAAGGTATCGTCCAGAACATGGGGACCGTGTCGTCGAACCTCAGCCGCTTTGGTCTGTTGTGGAAGCCGAAGACGACGAAGCCGCTGACGAACGATTTCCGTTATCCCGGCCGGAGTCCGTTCCGCTGACGTGGTGGGCAGGGATTTGAACGAAACATATCGGATGAAGACAGGGGCACTGCTCAGGAAACTGGAGGCTGAAGTTGGGACGGACGAGTTGAGTTTCGCGGATGCCGATCTCCAGTCGCACGCGGGCGACAAATGGTTCGCCTCGGCGCGCCCCGAAGCCGTCGTCCGGGCCCGTTCCACCCAGACTGTCTCGCGCGTCCTCGCCTTCGCGCACCGTCACGGGATCCCGGTGACACCGCGCGGTGCCGGTCACGGTTACGTGGGCGGATGCGTCCCGGTGAACGGAGGCATTGTGCTTTCTGTCGCCGGGATGAAGCGGATCCGCCGGATCTCTGCGAAGGATTTCGTGGCGGTGGTGGAACCCGGCGTGCTGACGGCAACCTTGCAGGCCGCGGTCGAGAAACGCGGACTCTACTATCCGCCGGATCCTGCGAGCCGCGCGGATTGCAGCATCGGGGGAAACATTGCCACGAACGCCGGTGGCCCACGGTGCCTGAAGTATGGGGTAACGCGTGATTACGTCCTGGGGTTGGAGGTGGTGTTGGCGGATGGAACCGTCGTTCCCCTGGGAGGACAGACCCACAAGAACAAGACGGGGTTCGACCTGCACCGCTTGTTCGTGGGGAGCGAGGGCATGCTGGGGGTCGTCACCCGCGCAAACCTGAAGCTCCTGCCACTGCCACCGTTTCGGGCGTGCCTGGGAGTCGGCTTCGAGTCGATGGACACGGCGATCGCCGGACTGGGAGCGGTCTTTGCCTCGGGCCTGCTTCCCTCGGCGCTCGAACTGGCCGATGCCTTCACCCTTGCCGCCGCCCGCAAGCGGACCGGTTCGGAACGACTGTCCGGTTGCAACGCCCACATGATCGTCGAGTTGGATGGGCAGGAACGTTCCGTTCGCCAGGAATTGCGCGCGCTCAAGTCCGTGCTTGGGGGCTTTCAACCCCTGTTCGTGGACCAGGGGTTCGGTCCGGACGGATGCGAGAAGCTGTGGCAGTTGCGGCGGCAGTTCAGCTACGCGCTTCGGGATACCGGGCTCACGAAGCTCAACGAGGATGTGGTCGTTCCGAGGGGCAGCCTGAAGGCGCTGTTCCGATTGGCCGCCGGATTGCAGAAAAAGCACGGCATCCAGGTCGCCTGCTTTGGCCATGCCGGTGATGGGAACATCCATGTCAACCTGATGGTCGACTGGAAGGATGACGGTCAGCGTGAACGGAGCGAAGTGGCCCTGGACGAATTGTTCCACGGAGTCCTGAAACTCGGCGGAAGCATCACCGGCGAGCACGGCGTGGGGCTGGCCAAGAAGCGCTGGTGGCCGAGCGCAGCTCCCGGTCCTGTGGATGCCCTGCATCGCACCATCAAGGCCGCACTCGATCCGAAGGGGATCCTCAACCCAGGCAAGTTCCTCGGTTGAGGATCCGGGGTGCAGGCGGCTCCCGCATGCACCCGATTCCACCTGATTACTGCTTCTGCACGGCAAAGAACCCTGCGTCTGCCGATGGAAGGTTCGAGGTGCGGACGTGGGTCACCTTGCGGCCTCCGACGCTCAACACGGGGAGGGCCGGATCGACCCATGCGCCGGTCAACGAGGACTTGGAGCGCAGCGAATATCCGGTTGCGGGCGCGTCCCAGGAGATCTTGTAGAGCGTGCCCGCGGGGACGGGCTGAACTCCGGACGTGTCCTGGGCGACGTTTCGCCAGACTTCGGTGTTGAGCGACTCGATCGCAGTGAGGTCCTGGGACAGGTTCGAGGTAAAGTCTGGATTCGTCCCCTGGATGGCAAACCGACCGAAGGTGAACGCCTGGTTCCTGGCGATGGTGTTGTCCATCTGCACCCCGAAGTGCGGGAACACATTGGCGAATCCGGCGAGCTTGTCCGCGGGGAGGAGGCCCGTGATTCGGGATCCGTCAGGAGCGATCAGGGTGGCTTCGGCCCCCTTCATGGAAACTGTCCACCGACCGGTCACCGACGGGACATTCTCCATTCTCGCCAGCACCCCTGCGGCTTCGAACCGCGTGCCGTGCGCTCCCGCGGCCTCGGTCTTGTGGCTCAACAGCACGTTGTAGCTGCCGTTGGCTGCCTGCCGGATCTCAAGGAAGATCCCGTTCGGTTCGTTCCAGTCGGGGGATGTGCCGGGATCCGTCGTCTCGGTTCCGATCAACCACAGATAGGCAAACAGGTCCGGCGATCCCGCCGGGGGTGCCTGGACGATGTCCATCGAGTAATCCACCGCACCGGCCGAATTGACCCACGAATACTTGGGCTCCGTGGTGCGGACCGATTGCCGCTGGTATTGACCGCCCGTCCCAATGATCTCCAGGCCTGGCCGGACGGCGGACATCTGGATCGTCGGAGCCGGCCCAACCGTCTCGGAGACGAACCGGACATTGTCGAGCCAGTAGGTCACGGGGCCGTTGAAGTCCGATCCACCGAAGGCGATGTTGAGCGCGATGATGGCGTTGAAGGCGGAGGGGACGACCTCCTCCACATGGACCCAGCCATCCGCGGTGACCTGCTTGGACGTGTGCCAACCGGTCCAAGCCCAGCCGGGGGTGCGCAGCGAGATCTGCGTGGTGTTGTAGTCGCCGTCCGTGGAAGCGGGTTGGGTGGTGTCCGCTTTCACGTCGTACGCGATCTTGGAGTAGGAGGTGAAGTCGAAGTCGGAGATGCGTTGGAGCACCAGATCCTGCCAGCTCGTGGAGGCAGTGAAGTTGGCGGTGATCCTCAACGAGCCCGAGGCGGCGTTGTTCTTCGAATCAACGGTTCCGTCCCATTCCAGGGCGAAATCGTTGATACCCCAGCCGCGGACCCAGCCCTCGGTGTCGAGGTCAAAACCGCTGTAGATGTAGTCTTCGGCGCAAAGGAAAGTGGACCCGGACAAAGCCAGGACGACAGCAGCGCGCCAAGCGCGAGTAGTGGTCTTCATGGTAACAACCGTTTCTAGCCATGGAAGTGGCTACTGTCCACTGGGCAGGGGCGGTTGGTGGGGTGAGTGCGGGCAGGACTTACGGTCCGATGGCGCGGTAGAGCCGGTCGGGGAGTTGGTCGGACTCGGGGTCGTCGAACTGGAATTCGCCGCCGCCGTTGGAGGGGACGGTGCCGATATCGATCCAGTCGGTGAGGTTGGTGGAGGCTTCGATCCGGTAGTTCACGAAGTTGGTGCCCAGGCCGACGACGCGGTAAAGGCCATTGGTGAGTCGGAATCGGGGGCTGAGGACAATGGCACCATCATCGCGGATCAGGGAGGCATCATTGCCCGTGCCGGTCTTGTAGCGGAGGCGGTACAGGCGCGAGGCGACATCGAAGAGGGATCCTTCATCGCGCCCGGCAAAGGTGCCGACGATCGGATCGGATCCATCGTTTTCGAGGAAGAGGGCGGATTGGCCGAACCCGATTCCGTTGGCAGATGGAATCTGGAGGGAGGCTCCGCCGAGGTCGACGGAACCGGTGACACGGAGGCGGTCGTGTTGGGTGCCGGGGGCGGTGCCGTTGGCGTGGATGCGGACGGTGACGGCGGGGTTCAGGATGAGTCCGGTGGGGAAGCGGAGATCGCCGGTGGCATCGCCACCCGGGCTGATGAGGCCGGAGACAAACTGGGCGCGGAGGATGGTACCGGAGCCTTCGATGGTGCCGCCGGCGACATCGAAGGAGGTCTGGGAGCCGATGCTGCCGCCGGTGGGACGGAGGATGCCGGCGGTGTGTGTGAAGGTGGGCGGAAGGAAGAGGGTGCCGGTGGCGGCTTCAATGACACCGAGGTTGTCGAAAGTGATGTTCTGGAAGGTGGTGTTGCCGGTGCCGTTCACCTTCCGGACGAGGCCCTCGTTCCGGAACGAAGGTTTGGGTCCGGAGAATCCGTACGTCCAGGAATTGTCGACGTGGATCTCGAAGACATTGGCGTTGGTGAAGCGTGAACCGACAGCGCCTGAGTTGAAGGAGATCGTGCCGCTGAGCCAGCGGACCGTGCCGAGGTTGAGCACATGCCAATTGGCCGTGGGCGCGATGGAGTTGCCGGCGAGGTCGAGCCGTCCGCCGGGTTCAATGACGAGGACGTCATTGATGGGGGAATTGCTCGTGATGAGGAGACCCTGGACGCGGTTGGTGCCGCCGAGGGTGATGCCATGGAGGAGGAGGTTGGAGATGGCGCCGCCCTGGAACGTGGGCAGGAGGCGGAGGGTTCCACCGGCGAGTTGGAGTCCGGCGGGTTGATCGGTACCGCCCAGCCAGAGGGTGCCGGATTCGAAGGAGGATCTTCCGGGGCCCGTGAAGGTCACCGGGCCGGTATTGGTGAGGCTGGCGTTTGCGAAGACGAGGCTTGCGCCCTGGGCGACGTTGGCGGTGCCGGTGAGAAGCCCGTCGATGCCCTGGAGGTTGAGACGACCCTGTTGGACTTCGATCTGGCCCGCGTTGCTGAAGTCCAGGTTGTTCAGGGTGGAAGTTCCGGTGCCCCCGACCTTGCGGATGATGCCCTCGTTGCGGATGGCGGGATGCGGCCCGCTGTAGCCATAGGACCAGCTCGAGTCGACGTGGATTTCCCAGAGACCCTGATTGGTAAGGGTGGCGGTGTTTCCGGCGGGGTCGTAGGTGACGGGACCGGCGAGCCATCGGAGGGTGCCAAGATTCAGGAGGTTGAATTGGTAGAAGGTCTTCTGGCCATTGCCGACGAGGTCGAGGAGACCGTTGGTAAGGATGGTGTAGTTGCCGGCGAGGGAGGCATTGCTGACGACGAGGGAGCCGGCGATCTGGTGGGTCCCGTTGAGCCGGATGCCCTCGAGGGTGAGGTTGGTGATGACGCCGCCCTGGAACGAGGGCAGGAGGTGGAGCTCGCCACTCCTGAGTTCGAGGCCGGCGGGTTGATCGGTGCCTGCCAGCCAAAGGTTGCCGGATTCAAAGGTGGATCGGCCAGGGCCGTTGAAGGTGACGGGACCGGCATTGGTGAGGTTCGCACTCACGAAGGCGAGCCGGGCCCCTTGAGCCACTTGGGCGGCACCGGTGAGAAACCCGTCGACGCCCTGGAGGTTGAGCTGTCCCTGGGCGACTTGGATTTGGCCGGCGTTGACGAAGTTCAGGTTGACGAGCGTGGATGTTCCACTTCCGGCGACCTTGCGGAGGATGCCTTCGTTGCGGACGGAAGGCCTGGGCCCGCTGTACCCGTAGGACCAGCTGGAGTCGGTGTGGATTTCCCAGAGGCCTTGGTTGGTGAGGGTGGCGTTGTTCCCGGCGGGGTCGTAGGTGACGGGGCCAGCGAGCCATCGAATGGTGCCGAGGTTCAAGATGCTGGATTCGTAGAAGGTCTTCTGGCCGGTGCCGGCGAGGTCGAGGCGGCCTGTGGGAAGGATGGTGTAGTTGCCGGCGAGGGCGGCGTTGCTGAGAACGAGGGAGCCGGCGATCTGGTGGGTGCCGTTGAGGCGGATGCCCTCGAGGGTGAGGTTGGTGATGACGCCTCCCTGGAAGGAGGGCAGGAGGTGGAGTTGACCGCCGGTGAGCTCGAGTCCGGCGGGCTGGACGGTACCGCCGAGCCAGAGATTGCCGGATAGGAAGCTGGACCGGCCGGGGCCGGTGAACGCGACGGGACCATTATTGGTGAGGTTGGCGTTGAGGAAGACCAGCCGGGCCCCTTGCCCAACTTGGGCGCCGCCGGTGAGAAACCCCTCGATGCCCTGGAGATTGAGTTGTCCCTGGTCGATTTCGATCTGGCCTGCATTGACGAAGTTCAGGTTGCTGAATGAGGAGGTTCCGCTGCCTCCGAGCTTGCGCAGGGTGCCCTCGTTCCGGATGGAGGGCTTCGGCCCGCTGAA
This sequence comes from Verrucomicrobiales bacterium, assembly GCA_027489875.1. Lineage (GTDB taxonomy): Bacteria > Verrucomicrobiota > Verrucomicrobiia > Limisphaerales > UBA9464 > UBA6176. The sequence goes on along the minus strand of JAIXZE010000159.1, from coordinate 11,157 downwards.
CCCGTAGGACCAGTTGGAGTCCGCGTGGATCTCGAGGAGGCCTTGGTTGGTGAGGGTGGCGTTGCTCCCGGCAGGGTCGTGGGTGACGGAGCCGGCGAGCCATCGCAGGGTGCCGAGATTCAGGAGGTTGAATTCGTAGAAGGTCTTCTGGCCGGTGCCGACGAGGTCGAGGCGGCCGTTGGGGAGGATGGTGTAGTTGCCGGCAAGGGCGGCATTGCTGAGAACAAGGGAACCGGCGATTTGGTGGGTGCCGTTGAGCCGGATGCCTTCGAGGGTGAGATTGGTGATGACGCCGCCTTGGAACGAGGGAAGAAGGTGGAGCTGACCGCCGGCCAGTTGGAGTCCGGCGGGCTGGACGGTACCGCCCAACCAGAGGCTGCCGGATTCGAAGGTCGACCTTCCGGGACCGGTGAAGGTCGCGGGTCCGGAATTGGTGAGGTTGACGGTGATGAACGTCAGCCGGGCGTCCTGTGCGACATGGGCGCCGCCGGTGAGCTGCCCGTCGATGCTTTGGAGATTGAGACGGCCCTGTTGGACCTCTATCTGGCCGGTGTTGCTGAAGTTCAGGTTGAGGAGGCTGGAGAATCCAGTGCCGCCGACCTTGCGGAGGGTGCCCTCGTTGCGGATGGAGGGCCTCGGCCCGCTATAGCCATAGGACCAGTTGGAGTCCGCGTGGATTTCGAAGAGACCCTGATTGGTGAAGGTGGCCGTGGATCCCGTGGGGTCGTAGGTTACGGGGCCGGCGAGCCATCGCAGTGTGCCGAGGTTGACGATCTGGCAATCATGGAAGGACTTCTGAAGCGCGCCGGAAACGTCGAGTCGGGCTCCAGCGTCAATGACCCATGATCCGCGGAGTCCACCGCCGGCGAACAGGAGGGTCGCGCCGGAACGGATGTTTGCGGTTCCGGTGACCCCAAGGATTCCCGTTGTCACGCCCAGGGTTGGTGTCGCTCCTGTCCCCCCCAGGGCCAGGCTCGCGACGGTCACCGTGGAGTTGATGTCGACAGTGTAGGTTCCGGCGAGATCGATCACCGCGGTGTCGAGGGCACCCGGGATCTGGTTGGGGGTCCAGTTGGCGGCCTGGTTCCAGGCCCCTCCCGCCGGGTTGTTCCAGGTCAGGGTCGCGGCGGAAGCGGTGAAGCCTGCGAGCGAGAGCGACAGGAGATTTCGGACGAGACGGAATGGATTCATGGTTGCGGCAATGGACCCTCAGGCGATGCCGACGAATGGAGGATTGAGGGTCCGATGCCTGGGTGCGAGCGGGGATTGATCATGGAAGATACTCCGTTGGAGGAATCCCCGGGAGGGGCGCATTCGGAGAGTGTCCTCGACTGGGGACGGTCCGGGGCAGCGATGTCCTCATCGCCTTGAGATGCGCCTTGGAACGGCGACGAGGACGTTGCCACCCCGTTCCATACGGGGGCAGTGTCAGAATCCGTCGTTCCGGGCTGGTGCGTTACCGGAGCTTGAGTGCCGAGCCCGCGCAGTGGATGGAAAGAGGATGCATTCGGACGCGGAAGCGCACTTGGGTCATGTCGACGGGGTGATGGCAGGCCTGATTCGCTCCGTGGGTCCGTGCGGACTGAAGCCGCAGCCGTGGCGGTCCCCGTTTCAATCACTGGTTCAGGCAGTCGCCCATCAACAGCTCAATGGGAAGGCGGCCGAAACGATTCTCGGGCGGTTCCGGGGGCTTTTCCCGGGCCGGCGCTTTCCAGGGGCACGTGCGCTGGACGGCGTGTCCGATGAACAGTTGCGTGGAGCGGGTTTCTCGCGAGCCAAGATTGCGGCGATCCGCGACATCGCGGCACGGGTGGTCAGCGGGGAGATCCCCGGGGCGCGTCGTATCGAACGTATGACGGATGATGAGATCATCGAACGTCTGACCGCGGCGCGGGGCGTGGGACGCTGGACGGTGGAGATGCTGCTGATGTTCCAGCTGGGACGGCCGGATGTGATGCCCGTGGACGACTTCGGGGTCAGGAACGGGTATCGGTTGGCCTATCGGCTGGAGGCCATGCCAAAGCCGAAGGTCCTTTTGGAACTATCGGAGGTTTGGAGGCCTCACCGGACGGTCGCCGCGTGGTACCTGTGGCGCGCAGTGGACCTGGCAAAGGCGAGTGCAGAGCCTCGAAACGGGGACTGATCTCGCGCAGAGGCGCAGGGGCGCAGAGGGGGAAAAGTGTTCTTTGTGTGGGGAGGGAACCGGAAGCGATGCGGTCCTCAGCGCCTCGGCGTCTCCGCGCGAAAACAGTTCATTCCTCTGCGCGAGCCCGCGGCAGGTTGGGTGGGAGGATGACTTCGCGAATGAGCGGGGAACCAGGCTCAGGACTCTCGTTGATCTGGAAGGCGGCGGACGCAGTGGTGAGGGCGTGTTCGAGGGCCGTTGCGGTCCGGGCGTGGATGCGGCAAAGCGGTTCTCCCGCACGGATGGGTTCTCCCGGTTTCGCCAGTTGATCGATGCCGACGTGGGGATCGATGACGGAGTCCTGCTGGAGGCGTCCGCCGCCGAGATCCCGGATGACCTCACCCAGGATCCGGCTGTCGGCGCGTGAGACGAATCCCGAATGGTGCGCACGGACGACGCCGATCGCGGGGGCGAGAGTGTCCGCACACAGCATGGACGCGTACCGGGCAAGATCGGCCCCCTGGGCGGCGAGCAGGTCGTTCCAGCGGGCGAGGGGGGCACCGGAGTCCAGGCAGTTGGCGGCGGCTTCGATGGCGTCGGTGAGGTCTGGTTGACGGCCGGTTTGCACGAGGAGATGTGCGGCGCAGGCGAGGACCAGTTCGCGGAGGTCCGACGGGCCGGAACCGGAAAGGCAGGCCACGGTTTCGCGGATCTCCAGCCAGTTGCCAGCGGCGCGGCCGAGGGGGGAGTCCATGGAGGTCAACAGGGCACGGGTGTGGACACCGCAGTCATTGGCGAGGTCGACGAGGTTGCGGGCGAGTTGGCGCGCTTGATCGAAGTCGCGCATGAACGCGCCCGAGCCGAACTTCACGTCGAGCACGAGGCAATCGAGTCCCTCGGCGAGCTTCTTGGACAGGATGGACGCGGTGATCAGGTGTCGGCTGGGAACGGTGCCTGTGACATCGCGCAGGGCGTACAGGCGTCGATCGGCGGGCACCATGTGCTCGGTCTGGCCGGCCAGCGCGACGCCGAGGGTTTCGACCTGGCGCAGGATCCGGTCCCGGGACAATCGGGTGGTGAATCCGGGGATGGACTCCAGCTTGTCGAGGGTGCCGCCCGTAATGCCAAGGCCACGGCCAGAGATCATGGGGACCCGGAAGCCAAGGCAGGCGAGCAACGGGGCGAGGGGCAGCGACACCTTGTCGCCAACACCGCCGGTGGAGTGCTTGTCGACGACCGGGCGGGTGGGATCATGCGCGAAGGAGAGGGTTTCCCCGGAGTCGCGCATGGCGAGGGTGAGGGTGCGACGCTCGCGGTCATCGAGCCCCTGGAAGTAGATCGCCATGAGGAATGCGGAGATCTGGTAATCCGGAAGTCGACCCTGGGGCACCTCCGCCACGACGCCCGCGACGAAGCGGCGCAGCGCGTCGTCGGACAGGGCGTGACCGTCGCGCTTGGCTTCGATGGACTGGAGGAACGAGGACATGGTGGGGGGGAGTTTGAAGATTTCAGTTTCACGTTCCCAGTCCCCAGAAGCTAACCGCTGGAACGTCTTCGGCGTACCGTGCGCCTGCCCCGAAGGGGCAACCGGTGAAAGCCAATACGGGGTGGAACCCCGGGAACCACGCCACACCACGGTCTCTTTGCCCTGAAAGGGCACACGGAACAGGGTGCGTGTGGTCGCCGTTCGCCCCGTTGGGGCGAGGTGTCATGGGGTGGGGTGACCCAGGGTTCCGCTGCGCTCCACCGCTGGGCTGTCACCGTTCGCCGCGTTGCGGCGAGGGCGGGCGCGGGATGCATGTCCGGGGTGATGCGTCCCCAAAGGCAAAACCACTGACTCCACATGACGGAGTCCTGCGGTGAAAACTTTCATCCCAGACGCGACAGAGGGAGTGCGCTTGCAATGGGGGGCGGGTGTGGATCCCATGTCGTCATGTTCCACCTGAAACCCGCCCGCTGGGCATCCCTGATCTGCGTCATGGCACTTCCTGTTGGCAGCACGTTGGCTGAGCAATACCTCGTCTATGTCGGGACCTATACGGGACCCAAGAGCAAGGGAATCCACGCGTTTCGTACGGACACGGCGACAGGGGTGATCGAGGAGTTGGGACTGGTCGCGGAAACCGCGAATCCGACGTTCCTCGCGGTGCACCCGGACGGACGTCGCCTGTACGCGGCGAACGAGGTTGGGCAGTTTGATGGGAAGCCGGGTGGAGGTGTGACCGCCTTCGAGATCGATCTGCGAAGCGGTGCCCTGAAGGAGACCAGTCGGTCCTCCACGGTGGGCGGTGGACCCTGTCATCTGGTCGTGGACCGCACGGGGCATCAGGTGCTGGTGGCGAATTACGGAGGTGGGAGCGTGGCTTCCTTGCCATTGGATTCCGCAGGGCGCGTGGGCGCGCACACCGCGTTCATCCAGCATCGGGGATCCTCGGCCAATCCGGCGCGGCAGAAGGAGCCGCATGCGCATTCCATCAATGTGTCACCGGACAATCGGTTCGCGTTCGCCGCAGATCTCGGCACCGACCGCGTGTACGCCTATCCGCTCGATCCGGCCAAGGGCCTGGTTTCACCGGCGCTGGAAAGCTCGCCCGCGCTGGCCCCGGGTTCCGGGCCGCGTCACTTCGCGTTTCATCCGAACGGACGCCATGCGTACGTGATCAACGAAATGCTTTCCACGGTGACCGTGTTCCAATACGGGGCCGCGAAAGGAGCCCTGACGGCGGTCCAGACGATCGGGACGTTGCCTGAAGGCTGGCAAGGATCCTCATCGACGGCGGAGGTGGTGGTGCACCCGAACGGGCGTTTCCTGTACGGATCCAACCGGGGGCATGACAGCCTCGCGATCTACTCGATCGATGGATCGACCGGGCGGTTGACGCTGGTGGGGCATGAACCGACGGGAGGCAAGACGCCACGGAACTTCAACCTGGACCCGACGGGTACGACCCTGTGGGCAGCAAACCAGAGCACGGACAACATCGTGATCTTCAATGTGGACGGAGCGACAGGCCGACTGAAGCGCACGGGCCAGGAACTGAAGATGGGTTCTCCGGTGTGCGTGAAGTTCGTGCGGGTGCCGTGAGGGGTCTCCGCGGAACGTGGAGCCACCCGGAAGGCTGAAGGAACTTCAGCTGATCATTTCCGCGGTGGCGCTCCAGATGCCGGCGGACAGACGGAGGATCCGTGAGGGACCACCGGCGGTCTTGATCATGAGCACGCCGAGCAGCGCGACCATGGCGACGAAGAGCACCACCTCGGCGCGGCCAATGGCTGGCTGGGGTTGGGTCCGGCGGGCGGCTGCGGCGGCTGTGTCGACGGTCTTCATGGGTGTGGCTGTGATTGACTGCGCGTGTCAGACCGTTGCAGGCGGTGTGCCACGTTCGGGAGCGTTGGAACAGGGTTTGGATGGATTGTTCAATCTACATAAGTCTATTTGCCGTAAAGGGTTGAAATAATCATTGGGACACGCTTCCGATGCCGGGTCCGCGTCGATGCAGCCATTCGTGGGAATCGGTGTCCCAAAAGCGGGACGACAGCACGGGTTGCAAGAACCAGGACGAAACCAGCGGATGAAGTCGCATGAAGTCCAAGGGTTGGCTGGCAGGTTTGTTGGCAGCGATGACGGCGGTCCCGAGTGCGGTCCGGGCGGAACTCACCGTGGGCGTGGATCCACTCGGGGTACCCGAGCTCCGGTGGTCGGCGGCGGGTCAGGTCTTGGAGAGTGCCGAACGGTTGACGGGGCCCTGGGTCCTTGCTTCCGGAATTGGGGTGGAGCGGGTCGAGGAACCGGGCCTGGTGCGCGTCCGCGATCTGCGCGGCGGATTGGTTCGGTTCTATCGGTTGGTCGAGGGGGCGACCGCCACACGCCTCGCGTACGCGTTTCGGGAACCGGCGGTCTGGCGCGATGTCTGGGTCGATCCTGTGGGTGGAGTGGATGACGGGGAGGATGGACTACGGGGCCGGACGCGTGGGCGTGCGTTCCGGACCCTGGCGGCGGCATGGAGGAGCTTTCCGGAGGGGACCCAGACGGAGGCGTTGCGATTCCGGCTGCTTCCGGGCACGCATCGGGGGGCGTATCTGGAGAATCGTCGAGGTACGGAGGCGCGGCCGATCCTGATCGAGCCGGCGGATGGGCCCGGGACGGTGGTGTTCCGTCCAACACCGCAGGGAGACCAAGGATCGCTGCAATTCGTGGGTTGCGGCCACGTGGCGGTTCAGGATTTGCAGGTGCGGGTGGACGGTGGGGACGCGATGCAGTGTGAGGGGTGCGACTTCATTCTGTTGCGGCGGCTGCGGTTGGCCTCGGTGCGATCGGAGGGGCAGGACGAGACGCTGAAGCTGAACCAGAGCCGGCACTGCTATATCGAGGATTGCGAGATCACGGACGCAGGAGACAACTGCATCGACGTCGTCGGCGTACAACATGGGCACATCGTGCGCTGCCGGATCGGGAATGCGGCGGACTGGGGGGCGTACTTGAAGGGGGGATCGGCGCATTGGATCGTGGCGGACAACGAGATCTTTGGTTGTGGCACGGGTGGGTTCACGGCGGGCCAGGGCAGCGGATTCCAGTTCATGGTTCCGCCGTACCTTCATTACGAGGCGTACGACGTGAAGGTCTTCAACAACCTCGTGCACGACTGCGAGGGCGCGGGGTTGGGCGTGAATGGCGGATACAACATCCTGTTTGCCCACAATACCTGCTGGCGCATCGGGAGCCGCAGTCACCTTTTCGAGGCGGTCCATGGGCGCCGCGGATGTGACGGGGGACAGGTGGGTTTGTGTGAGCCGTTGCGGCTCGCGGGGGGGTGGGGAACGGGCGGTGAGGAAGGCCAGTTCATCCCGAACCGTCACGTCTGGGTGTACAACAATGTGTTCGCGAATCCGCCGGGTTTCACGGTGCGGTGGCAGTTGCTGATGGTTGCCGGTCCGGTGGACACGCCGGAGGGAAGCAACGTGCCATCGCCGGCCCGTGCCGACGACGACCTGCGCTTCCGTGGGAATGTGTTCTGGAACCTTCCTGAAAGCACCGAACTGGGCGTGGGCGATCCGGATGAAGGGTGCGTCTCCGGGGATTGCACGCCGGAATTGATCCGCAGCGAGAATGCGGTGAACCGCATCGCGCCGGCGTTCGTGTCCCCGGAGACCGGGGATTTCCGCCCGGTCAGCGGTTCAACGATGGCCGCGTTTCCCGGAGTCCCCATCCCGACGTTCCAGTGGGCGGATGCCCCAACGACACCGCCCGTCCCGACAGGTTTGCTGGAGAATCGGATTCCGGTGGATCGGGCAGGGCGAACCCGCGGGGGGGCGGTCGTAGTCGGCGCGTTGTTGCCGTAGGGGCGGTCTCCCATGCCTTTTCGCAAGGCGACGAGGACGTCGCCACCTCGATCCTGTTTTCAAACAGGGGCCGCATCATGACGCGACCGCGGTCTTCGGAAATCAGGAAGGGGCTTGCAAGATCGCGAGGGACGGAACCGGATGATGGGGGTATGCGCAACGAGGACGGCGGCGAGAAAGCAACACGGGCGAGCTTGCTGGCGCGGGTTCGCGACTGGGGCGACGACGAAGGCTGGCGGGAGTTCCATGCGTTGTACGGGCCCTTGATCCGCAACGTCGCGCGGCAATCGGGGTTGCCGGAATCCGAAGCGGATGACGTGGCGCAGGAGACGTTGTTGGCGGTGGCGAAGAAGCTGCCGGGATTCGAATACGACCCGGCGCGCGGTTCGTTCAAGGCCTGGCTGCGGTTGAACGTCCGGTCGCGGATCGCCGATCACTGGCGTCGGGTGGCCCGCCGCGACAAGGGCATGGAGGAAGCACCGAGGGCCGTGGAGCCGTCGTCCCAGACCGATTTCATCGAGCGCATCCCCGATCCGAAGGCGGAGGAAGCCTTGGGAAAGGCGTGGGAAAAGGAGTGGGAAACGACGTTGCTGCGGGCGGCGGCGGATCGTGTGCGGACGCGCGTGGCTCCGAAGACGTTCCTGCTTTTCGATCTGTTGGTGTTGCAGGGACAGAGCCTGCGGGATGTGTGCCGCGCCACCGGAGCGAGTGCAGCCGAGGCGTATCTCGCGAAGCATCGCGTGGGAAAGTCACTCCGCCGCGAAGTGGAGCAGGTGCGTGCGGAACTGGGTGACGACTGAAGCGATTCAGTACCCGTGTGGGGGAGGGGGAGCCGGTTGAGTTGGCTGGGCGACATGGATTCGAACCATGACTAAGGGCTCCAAAGACCCCTGTGCTACCTTTACACCATCGCCCAAGCGCGCCGGGGAAGGTATGCCTGAGCGCATTGGGGGCAATCCCAAAGTTCAGTTTTCGCGATTTGTGGGCGCATCCTGACACTGCCCCCGCAGCAACGGGGTGACGACGTCCTCGTCGCCGTTCCAAAGCCATTCCCAAGGCGATGAGGACATCGCCGCCCCGAATCCTTTCCAAAACGGGGTAGCGCAAGATGCGCCCGCCGGTTGTGTCTTCAGTCCGCGACCGCTTCCGCGAGAAGGGTGTGCCAGTCCTCGAAGACCCGATGCATTCCAAAACGTTCGCGGACGGTGCGACTGCCCGCCGCGGTCCAACGGGCCGAGACCTCCGGATCCGAAAACAGGCGGGTGAGGGTGCGCACGTAACCGGCTACGTCGCCGGCAGGGACCAACGCCCCGTCGACGTTGTCGGTGATGATCTCGGGGACGCCGCCGGCGCGGGCGCCGAGCACGGGGACACCGACCGCCATGGCTTCGATGAGGACCCGGCCGAAGGGTTCGGGCTTGGTGGACGCGTGGATGAGGGCGTCGAGGGAGGAGATGGTGGAGACGATGTTGGGTTGGAAGGGAACGAAATGGACGCGGTCGGCGAGACCGTGGAGGCGGACGAAATCATGGAGGTGCGCCTCGAAGGGGGCATCCTCGTTGAAGGCACCGCCGATGATGGCGAAGTGGCCGGGGCGCCCCTGCTGGGCCCATTGCTGGGCAATGCGGAGGAAGATGTCCTGTCCCTTCCATGGGGTGAGGCGTCCCACGATGCCGATCAGGGGAACACCTTCCGCGACCTTGAGGAAGGCGCGAAGGGGGCGTTTTGAATCGCGTTGATATCGGTCGAGCGGAATTCCGTTGTGCACGGTCCGTACGGCGGATGCGGGGACGCCTTCCTTCAGCAGGGCGGCGCGGCCGAACTCGGATACGGCGGCGAGGTGGGGTTGGAGGCGGCGCGCTCGGGAGACGAAGGCCCGGCGGACGGGCCAGCCGAAGAAGTCCGAGGAAAGGATGTCGTTGACCCACCAGGCCGAAGGGATGGAGAGGGCGAGGGCCGCCGCGCCTGCGGCGAAGTGATCCTTGTTGGTGCAGGAGAGGAGAACGTCTGGACGGAGATCCGTGGCAAGGACCTTGAGGCGGTTGGTGGCGCGGTTGAGTTCCTGCCAGGCACGGATCTTGGCCATCGGACTGAATCGCCGGCCCACCACGCGCAGCTCGTTCAGGGCCGGGGCAAAGGCATGATCGCGTCGGGGCCACCCCAGCGGGTCGATCGCCCGGGCGAGCGGACTGTCCGGAGCACAGGCGACGGTGACGTCCCAGTGTTCGCGGACGCCGGGGTGGGCGAGCAGTTCGAGGATGTTGACCTCCGCGCCCCCAAGGACCTTGGAGACGTGATCGACGAGGAGGACACGGATGCGGCGGGCATCGGACACGAGGGAAAGAATGGGGTGAAGTGGGGGTGCGGGTCGAGATTCGTCGGGAAAATGGCTTGTGCCGGGACGGGATGTGGGCGAAGGAGGCGGTGGGTTTTGTTCTTTTCGATTTATCCCTGCCCGGTGCGTGCATCGGGGCAATGTCCTTCGACCTTGTCAAAAGCTACGGGAACGTAAGCGCCGGCATATTCAACGTCATGCCTTCACTGGAAGGCGGCGAAGCCACGCGGTTCCCACCTAGTTCCTCAGGTAGAAGGGACTGCTCTTCACGGCCAGGGTGGGGATTTCTTTCTTTCACCGGAGCGGTGTTTGCCGCTCCGATGTCGGGCGTCATGTCGCAGCCCGATTTCTTTGGAACCCCGCCCCCGGCAGAAGGCCGCGGCGCGGAACCGGGCGTTCCGGGAACCGGCGAACCCGGACCCACACGGGCGGCACCCCTGGCGGCCCGGATGCGGCCGCGGACACTCGAAGAGTACGCCGGCCAGAGCCACATTCTTGGCCCGGGCCAATTGTTGCGCCGGGCGTTGGAAGCCGATCGGATCCAGTCGTTGATCCTGTTTGGTCCACCGGGCACGGGAAAGACATCGCTGGCGCAACTGATCGCACTTCGCACGCGGGTGAAGTTCGAGCGGTTGAACGGGGTGGAAGCCACGGTCGCGGACCTTCGACGGGTGTTGCAGGGGGCCGGGCATCGATTGCAGAACACGGGCCATCCCACGCTGCTGTTCATCGATGAGATCCACCGCTTCAACCGGGCACAGCAGGATGTCCTCCTGCCGGACGTGGAAAGTGGCGTGGTGCGGTTGATCGGGGCCACGACGCACAACCCCTTCTTCTTCGTCAATTCACCCTTGGTGTCCCGTTCGCAGGTCTTCGAGTTGCGGCCGCTCGCGGAAGCCGACCTGACGGCCTTGATGCGGCGGGCGCTTTCGGATGAGGAGCGGGGGTTGGGCCACATGCCGTTGGAGGTCGCCGAAGAGGCGCTGGCGCATCTGGCGCGGGTGGCCGATGGCGACGGGCGGAAGGCCTTGAACTCGCTGGAGATTGCGGCGCTGACGACCGATCCCGGCGAAGACGGGCGGATCCGCATCGACCTGGCCGTGGCGGAGCAATGCATCCAGAAGAAGGCGGTGGTGTACGACGGGGATGGCGACGCCCACTACGACACGGCAAGTGCCTTCATCAAGTCGATGCGCGGGAGCGATCCGGATGCGGCGCTGTACTGGTTGGCCAAGATGATCCATGCGGGGGAAGATCCCCGATTCATCACGCGGCGGTTGCTGGTCCATGCGGCGGAGGACGTGGGGTTGGCGGACCCGATGGCGTTGGTGTTGGCCGAGGCGGCGCATCGGGCGGC
>JAIXZE010000016.1 GCA_027489875.1 Verrucomicrobiales bacterium | reverse complement strand
GGAGTCCCGTCGTCCCAGAGCCATCGCATCGCGGGAAACCGCGCCTGCATCACCTGCCGCGCCCAAGGTGATTCCACCAGATCCTTCGGTGTCGGCACCGAGAGGACGCCAATCGCGCCTGCCTCCGCCAAGGCCTTCGCCTTCTGACGCGCATGCGAATGATGCGCGAGCGCCGTTGCCGGAAACCTCGACGGTGCCTTCGACAACACCACCGCGATCTTGCCGCGCAGATCCACGCCGGAGAGGTCATCGTGACCCAACTCCGGCGCTCGAACCCCAAAGCCCACGAACACCAGCGGAGCCGTCACGGAGGCATTCGTCCCGGTGAACGGCGCACCGATCAGGAAATCCGCCGGACAATCGAGCACCTCGGTGCCGCCCGCATGACGCAGGCTCATCTGACGGCTTTCCTCGATCACCTGGCTCTCCAGGAATGGCACCACCTGGAACCATCCATTGGTGCCCAACCCCGGCTCGAGCCCCAGCTTCGCGAACTGCGTCGCCACGTACCGCGCCGCAATCTCATGCCCGCGCGTCCCGGCTCCGCGCCCCTCGAGCAGGTCATCCGCCAGAAATGCGATGTGCCCGCCGATCGCACGCTCCACCGCCCGTCCTGGCCCATCGATCACCTCCCGACGCTGGTGCGCGCACCCCGCCGCGAGAAATGCCGCCGTCACCGCCACCGTGGTCCGTATCACGCCGTTCATCGGCGCAGTGTGCGGACACCGCCGGAAAATGACTACGGCAACCGTTCCCCGCGCGACGCCACCAGCAACCGGTACCAGTCATCCCGGCTGACCTCGACCGAGGCCGCCTTCGCCAGCGCCGCGATCCGTGCCGGATTCACCGATCCCACCACCGGCACCATCGCCGTCGGATGCTTCAACAACCACGCCACGGCCAACTCCGTACGTCCCACCCCATAGGTCGGCGCGAGAACATCCAGTTCAGTCCGCACGCGCTCCGCCCGTGCCTGGGCCTCCGCCGGCAATCCCGTCAGCGGGCCATCACCCAACTGCCCGCGACCCAGCGGACTCCACGCCGTCGGGGTGATCCCGTCCATCAGGCACTGGTCGAGCGTCCCATCCTCCAGCGCCGCCGTGTGGATGAGGCTGACCTCCACCTGATGCGTCACCAGCGGGAATCCACACGCCCGCTGCAACGCCGCCACCTGGCTCGGCCGGAAGTTCGAGACGCCGAACTCCCGCACCTTGCCCGCCGCCCGCAACCGGACGAACGCCCCCGCCACCTCCGCCGGATCCATCAGGTAATCGGGCCGGTGGAGCATCAACAGGTCCATCGTCTCCACACCCATCCGTCGCAACGACCCCTCGACCGAAGCCTCGATGTGCGCCGCAGAGAAGTCGTAGCGACCCACCGCACCCGCCGGTTCCCCAAGGCGTCGGATCCCGCACTTGCTGGCCACGACGATCCGATCCCGCGTAGCGGGACGTTCCTTCAGGGCCGCCCCGAAGATCCGTTCGCAGGCGCCCCCGCCGTAAATGTCCGCGAGATCGAAGAACGTGTACCCCGCGTCGAGCGCCGCATGCACCGCACGCTTGCCCGTGGCGTCCCCGTCCGCTGGCGGCGGAGCCCCTTCGGACCCCGCCAACCGCCAACACCCGTACGCCAACCGCGAGACCGCCAACGACGATCTCCCCAGCAATTGTGTCTTCATGCGCCGTCTTCCAAAGATCAGTCCGATCAGACTGATCAGACTGATCCTCCAACCAATGCCAGACTACAGGCCCAGGTCCGTCACGGCACCCTGGGATGCGGACGCCACGGTGGCGGCGTACTTCGCCAGCACACCCCGGGTGTAGCGCGGCTTCGGTTGCTTCCACTTGCGCAACCGGGCGTCCAGTTCCTTCGCCGGGATCTCCAGGGTGATCGCGCGCTTCTCCGCATCGATGCGGATGGAGTCGCCGTTCTTCACCACAGCCAACGGGCCACCGGCGAAGGCCTCGGGCGTGACGTGCCCGATGACGAACCCGTGCGAACCACCCGAGAACCGGCCGTCCGTGATCAACGCCACGTCCTTGCCGAGTCCCTTGCCCATGATCGCCGACGTCGGCGACAGCATCTCGCGCATGCCGGGTCCGCCCTGGGGTCCTTCGTACCGGATCACGATCACGTGGCCGGGCTTCACCTTGCCGTTGAGGACTCCCTGCAACGCCGTCTCCTCGTTCTCGAACACGACCGCCTTGCCGCTGAAGTGCAGGCCTTCCTTGCCCGAGATCTTCCCAACCGCGCCGCCGGGGCACAGGTTGCCGCGGAACACCACGAGATGGCTGCTCGACTTGATCGGATTGTCGAAGCCCCGGACGATGTCCTGGCCCTTCGGATACTTCGGAGCCTTCTTGAGGTTCTCGCGCATCGTCTTGCCCGTGACGGTCATCACGTCGCCGTGGAGCAGGCCCTGGTCCAGGAGCATCTTCATCAGCGGCACCGTGCCACCGATCTCAACGAGGCGCGCCATGACGTACTTGCCGCTCGGCTTGAGGTCCGCCAGCACCGGCACCCGCTTCCCGACACGCGTCCAGTCATCCAGCGTGAGCTTCACGCCCGCGCAATGCGCCATCGCGATCAGGTGCATCACCGCGTTCGTCGAACCGCCCAGCGCGATCACCACCGTCATCGCATTCTCGAAGGCCTCCTTCGTCAGGATGTCCCGAGGCTTGATGCCACGTCGGATCATCTCCATCACCGCGGCACCCGCGCGCTCGCAGTCGATGGTCTTCTCGTTCGAGATCGCCGCCTGCGCCGATGAATTCGGAAGGCTCAGCCCCAGGGCCTCGATCGCCGACGCCATCGTGTTCGCCGTGTACATGCCGCCGCACGATCCCGCGCCCGGGATCGCGACCTCGGCAATGGCCTCGACTTCCTCCTCGGTGCACTTGCCCGCCGCATACTTGCCAACGGCCTCGAAGATGTTCACCAGGTCGACGTCCTTCTCGCCGTGCGTCCCCGGCATGATCGTGCCGCCGTACACGAAGATCGACGGGCGGTTCAGCCGCGCCATCGCCATCACGCAGCCCGGCATGTTCTTGTCACAGCCACCCACGGCCACGAACCCATCGAAGCCCTGGCAACCCACCACCGTCTCGATCGAGTCCGCGATCACATCGCGCGACACCAGCGAGTACTTCATGCCCTCGGTGCCCATCGAGATGCCGTCCGAGATCGTGATGGTATTGAAGACGACCGCCTTGCCGCCCGCGTCGTTGATCCCCATCGCCACGCTCACCGCCAACTGGTCGATGTGCATGTTGCAGGGCGTGACCATGGACCACGTCGACGCCACACCCACCTGCGGCTTCTTGAAGTCCTCCTTCTTGAATCCCGTGGCATACAACATGCCGCGGCTGGGCGCCCGTTCGATCCCGTCCACGACGATCGACGAAAACGCGCGTTCCTGTGCTTTTGCTGCCGGCTTCTTCTTCATGCGTCCGGCCATCCTCCGAAACCCAGCCCCCTTCGCCAACAAGGAAGTTCCAGCGGAAGTTCCCAGTTCTGGCAACTGGAGACGGGAGACTGGGAACTCCCCCTGCAGGCCGCGTGCCCTCACGCGGCGGACCCAATGATTGCGCCGGGTGGGGGCACCCGGCCTTCAACGGGGCATCTGGCATCTGGGAACTGGAGACTGGGAACTCCCTCTGTAGGCCGCGTGCCCTCACGCGGCGGACCCATTGTCTGCGCCGGGTGGCGGGACCCGGCCTTCAATGCCTTGAAACCTGGATCTTCAAACTTCAATCTCCGCCCCCAGAACTCCTCCCATGCTGACCGCCCTGTTCGTGGCGACCCGGATCCTCGCCAATCCGGTATCCAACGTCCTGCAGAAGCAGCTCACCCAGAGATCCTGCGACCCCGGCGTCATCATCGCCGCCACACATGTCCTGCTCGCGATCACGGTCCTGCCGCTGCTCGCGGGCCCTGTCTCCCTCCATCTCCCCGGCGTTTTCTGGATCCCGATGGCGGCCTGCGCCCTTCTGGCCGTGGCCAGCAACACGCTGATCGTGGCGGCCCTCCGTTCCTCCGATCTCTCCGTGCTCGGCCCCATCAACGCCTGGAAGTCCGTGGTCAGCCTGGTCGCTGCCGCGTTCATCCTGGGCGAATGGCCCACGCTGGCTGGTTCGACCGGCATGCTCCTGATCGTGGCCGGAAGCTTCTTCATCGCCGATCCGGCGGCAGACCAAGGCAAGGTCCACGCGTTCTCCCAACTCCTTCGCAATCGCGGAGTCCAACTGCGCCTCGTTGCGCTCGTGCTCTCGGCCATCGAGGCCGTCTTCCTGAAACGCGCCCTCCACCACGCACCGGCCCTGACCGCCTTTGTGGCGTGGAGTTTCCTCTGCCTCCCCATCGCGCTCGCCGCCACCGCCCTCTTCCTCCGCGGCCAACTCCGTCCGCAGGCCGCGAAACTAGGTCCCAACCTCAGCACGCTCGCCGCCCTGACGCTCACCACCGGACTCATGCAACTCACCTCGCTGCTGACCTTCGAACGGCTGCTGGTGGGGTATTCGCTCGCCCTCTTCCAGCTCTCCTCCCTGCTGAGCGTCCTCCTCGGCCACCACTTCTTCCAGGAGCAACACCTCCGCCGCCGCCTCCTCGGAGCCAGCATCATGAGTACCGGGGCCGCCCTCATCATCGTCTTCCCCAACGCCGCCCGCTGATTCCCCACCACCCAACTTGCCCTCCCGCCACATCCGCGTAGCCTTCAGCCATGCGTACGGCGCACGGGGTAGTCGAAACCTTCAACGAACCTTGGAACGAACAGGCCGTCGCCGCGTGGGCACGCGGCCTGCGCGCCAACCTCGCTGCAGCTTCCGTCACGTTCGGCGTCCTCTTCGTCTCGCCGTCGTTCAAGGCTCCCATCACCGACCTCCTCGAAATCCTCCGACTCGAAGCCCGCATCCCGCTGCTCGTCGGTGCCTCCACTTCCGGCGGCATCCATGGCGGCCACGAATCCGAGCAGTCGGAAGGATTCGTCCTCGCGCTGTACCACATCCCCGGCGCGAAGGTGAAGGCCACCTATGTCTGCGACGCAGACCTCGCCGATCACACGTCCGCCGAGGAGTGGCACCGCTTCACGGGCATCCCGCCGTCCGCGACCAACGGCTGGCTCCTGTTCGCCGACCCTTTCCAGACCGACAACGAAGCCTGGCTCCGCCAGTGGAACCTCGCCTACCCCGGTGTTCCCATCATCGGCGGACTCGCGACCGGCAACTCCACCGAACGGCAGGCTTCCGTCTTCCTGGACGGCAAGGCCTTCTCCGAAGGCACCGTAGCCCTGTCCATCGGCGGCGCCGCTGCCCTCCTGCCGGTCGTCTCCCAGGGCTGTTGTCCCATCGGCGACACCTGGACCATCACCCGCGCCGAACGGAACTTCATCCTCGGCATCGGAAACCGCCCCGCTTACTCCGTCCTCGTCGACACCTACAACCGCCTCCCCGCCGAGGAACAGCAACGCTGCCGCGACAACATCATGGTCGGGTTCGCCAGTGACGAATATCGCGACGAATTCGAACCCGGCGATTTCCTCGTCCGCCAACTCATCGGGGCCGATCCCCGCGCCGGAGCCCTCGCCGTTGGTGCCAAACCACGCGCCGGACAGACCATCCAGTTCCAACGCCGCGATTCGGCGGCTGCCTCCACCGACCTCATCCGCGCGCTCGAACGGACTCGCGGCCGCCTCACCAACCGTCGGCTTTACGGCGGTCTCCTCTGGACCTGCTGCGGTCGTGGACGCGCGTTCTTTGGCACCCCGGACCACGACGCCGCGCTCATCCAGGAACACCTCGGCCCCCTGGCCGTCGCCGGCACCACCGCCAACGGAGAGATCGGTCCCGTCGGTTCCCGGAGCTTCTTCCATGCCTACACGGCTTCGCTCGCGCTCATTGTCAGTGCTTGAGCCCAGCCCGATACCGGGGTGAAGTCCCCCGGTACATGGAAGCAACCGTTGCCATCCCGGCCGCAGCCACCACCGCTGCGGCCCCGCCCGATTCATTGGTCCTCCCGCAGGACATCATGAACCGGATCCAGTTTTCTGCCTGCTTCCCCGCCGAACAACCCGTCGAACTCGAGCTCGGTGCCGGCGATGGCTCCTTCATCCTCAAATACTCCGCACTCCACCCGGAACGGAACTTCCTCGCCGTCGAACGTCTCCTCGGCCGCCTCCGCAAGATCGACCGCAAGGGCCGCCGCCTCGGTCTTACCAATCTGCGTGCGCTACGGCTCGAAGCCTCCTACGTCCTCGAGTGGATGATCCAGCCCGCCTCCCTCTCCGCGCTCCACGTCTACTTTCCCGATCCCTGGCCAAAGCGCCGCCACTGGAAGCGCCGCCTCATCAACCACCGCTTCACCGAACTCGCCGCACGCGCCCTCAAGCCGGGCGGACGATTCTTTGTCCGAACCGACGACGCCTCCTACTTCGAACAGATGGTTGAGGTCGGCAATGCCCAGGCGGCCTTCACCCCCGTTACCGAACCCGCCGAACTCATGGCGGTCATCACCGATTTCGAGGCCGACTTCAACAAGGACGGCATCGCCACCCGCCACGCCGCGTGGGAGCGCAACACCGCCGCCCCCTCCCAACACGCTTCCCCGGAAGCCTCCACCGCTCCATGATGCCCCCGATGTCCGCCCCCTCTCCCGCAGGTATCCGTGTCTCCCGTCTGACCGGGTGGTTGCTGGCATGGCTCTGTGGCTTTGTTGGCCCGTTCCAGGCCCTCGCCACCAATACCCTGGACACTCTCCCACCCAAACAGCTTGCGTTCCTCGAAGCCGCCGCCCGCGGCCGCTTCTCGGGACGGTGGAATGAAGCCGGAAGCAACGAATTGACCGCCCTTCGCCTGAAGGCGGAGGCCTACCAGCGGCAGATCGCCACCAACCACCTCGTCGGCGGCCTCATCGTCTCCAAACGCTACTCGGACACCAATCGGACATCCCTCGTTTCCTACGAGGAACTGGAGCTCAGCGCCGCCCTCACTGGATTCCACCTCGCCGCCCTTTCCTATTGGTTCTCGGTCGACCTCAAACCCGCGGCCCTGGACCTCATCCGCGAGAACCTGACCGGTCTGGAAAACCTCACCGCGGTCTCCGGCAAGCCGGGGTACATCGCCGCGTTCGCAGGCCCAGCCTCCGATCCAGCCTTCAAGACCGCCTATTCCACCCTGGGAGGCGAGGATCCCGCGCGACCGGGCTTCGGCAAGAGGGCCTTCCCGGGAAGCAACGGTCAGGTGTGGATCGGAGGCACCTCACAGGACACTTACTCGGCCGTCGTCCTCGGTCTGTCCTCCGTCTACAAACGCATCCGCGACCAGAAGATCCGACTTCGCGCCAGCAATCTCGTCGAGGTCATCATCCGCCGACTCGACGAGGATCAGTGGCGCATCCGCGACGGCCAGGGCCACGAGACTTTCGTCCAACCCCACCTGCAACTGGCCATCCTCCGCACCGGTGCGTCCGTCAATCCAGACAGCTACAACAAGCGGTATGAGAGCGCCTTCCCCGCAGCGATGGCCTACCCACCCCAGGCGGCTCCGAAGTACGGAAACGCCGGTCATGCCATGTTCGCCCTGGCCAATCTGGTCACGCTCTCACGCCTGGAGACCAATGAGACCCGCAGCCTCTCCCTCCAGGGCCGCATCACCCAGATCTGGCGTCAGAGCGGTGCCGACATCAATCCATGGATCGCTGCCGCGTACGTCAACGCCTTCGACCACGCCCCCAACGACACCCTCGCCACCGCCACCCTCCAGGGTGTCCTCCAGCTCTACCCTTCGCCCCCGCGCTGGCAACGATCCACAACCCTGCTGAGGACCAACCACCCCACCCTCACCGCAAACCAGGCCTCGTGGTCGAGGGACTCCCTCCTCGTCCACGATAGGGTCGCAAGCCCCTTCGCCTGGACGGATTCACCCCGCGCCCTTCCCCTGCGCCCCCAGGCACCCATCGTCCACTCGGGCGTCGATTACCTCCTCTGCTTCTGGATGGCACGCGATGCCGGCGTCATTCCTCATGAGTCCGCACCCCGCCTCATCCGGACCTACGCCAATCCCCGCTCCAACGCGCCACGTGCCACCAATACCGCCCTGCCTCTCCCCCCCACCTCCTCTGCCACGTCCACCAACAAGCCCCGTTCCCGCGTGATCAACCCCTGATCCGCGCCCCAGACCGCTGCCCCCTTACGGAAGGACCGGGACGCCGCGTACCACCGGACGGCTTCTGGCCAGGCCGTGCAACCGGCCCAACCGCAGCACCTCGGCCTCCAACCCCACCCCGTAGTCCGCTGCCAACCGCGCGGCCACGTCCCGCCGCCACGTCTCCGGGAAGATCCCTGCACCGTAAAGGGCGCCCGCAAACCCACCGGCGATCTGGGCGTACGAATCCGTGTCGTGCCCCCACTCCAAAGTCAGCGCCAGCGCCACCAACGGATCCCCACCCGCGATTTCCCAGCACGCGAGGACCACCACGAACGGCACCTGCGCCTCCCACTTCACCGTCTCCCGGAATTCCTCCTCCAATCCCTCGAACAACAGCGCCGGCTCGCCCCGGGCCGCCGATACCCGGCGTCGCGCCACCCCCATCCACCGGTCCACGGCCCGCGGGCACCATGGAATCGACCGATACCCGTACGGATCCGTTTCCACCATGGCCGCCAGCACCTCCTTCCAGGCATCGACCGGTGATCTCCCCACCGTGACGGTCAAGGCGCGGGCGAGGCCAGCAACGATGCCCGCGTTCAGGTCCCGTCCCCACCCATTGTCGAAGAATCCCAATCGGTAAGCCGCCTCATACGCCGGCCCCGGTGCCCCAGCAAAGACACAGGCGAGGGGTAGGCTCGTCATCTGACCACAGCAGGTCGCCAATCCGTTCCACATGCGTTCGGGCGGACGCGCCCTCGCCAGATCCCGTTCCCCCAGCACCCACCGCGCCGCATACTCCCATTCCCCCAGCCAGTCCTGAAGCAACCGGGCACGTCCCTCCCCGGCGCGCACCTCCGCCCGCCGCGGCCAGTCGAGGTAGGCGCGGGCCAGGTCCTCCACCCCCATCCCACCATCCCGCTCCATCGCTCCCAAGGATTCCAGCAGCACCAGTTTGTGCCGGGAATCATCCGTGATCGTTCCGGCAGCTGCCTTCCGGCTCCAGTGCGCGTAGGGCTCCGGCTCCGGCCGCAATGCCGTGTAGTCCCGCCACTGCCAGCGCAACCGTTCCTTCGTCGCCGCCACCGCGGCGTCGTCCAGCTTCTCCCCGCGCTTCCAGCGCTTGGGAGGCCGTTCCAGGCCCGCCACCTTCTCCGGCGACTGAAACTCGATCGGACCACCCAAGGCATCCCCGATCATCGTCCCGTACATCAGGCCACGGATCCGCTCCAACCGGGCCGCATCCACCGGCTCGGCAGCGGTCATGGACGTCCCACCCGCGGCGAACCCCGCCGCTACCGCTCCCATGAATTCCCTCCGTGTCAGCATGACATTCCTTCCTCTTCCACCCGCGCCATCCCTTCCATCAATGCGTCCCACCCAGGGCGCACAATCAACCCCGCCCCCACCTCGAGTCGCACAACCCGCCCCTGCGGTGAACACCCCAACGGCAACTGCGCATACCCGATCAAGCGCCGCACGATCTCCACTCCCGCCAACGCCACCGCCAGCCCAATGTCGTGCCCGTCCGGCCCACGATAAAACCGTCGCCACTGTTCCAACACCTTCACCCCCTGCCCGGCGAGGACCATGTGTCCCAGCCAGATCCCCTCATCGATCTCCGCACGCCCATCGAACGAGAACTCAGGATCGATCACGCGCGGCCCTGCCACGCCACGCACCACGCTGCCCGGAAAGAAGTCCCCATGGACCAGACTGGATCCTTCGCCCAGATACACCGTCCGCCCCAACTCCGAAGCCCGTCCCACGACTTCCGCGTTCGACACCACCCGCAATCCCGCCGCCCCCAACCCCGCACTGATCGCCTCCAGATCCAAACCGTTGTCCGCCCGGAATGGGATCTCGAACAGGTGCGCATGGTTCAATGCACGCATCTCCGGATTCCGAGCGGGTTCACCCGCCGGTCGGATGGCATGCAACCGGCCCAGGAATCCGGCCAACTCACGCAAGTCCCCCTCCGCGATCTTCACCCCGCGATACAGGTCCGTATGATCCCCACCCTCGCCAAGGTCCTCCAAGGCCATCCACCGCCCGCGCGGTTCGAAATGGATCACTGCGGGCATGAATTCCCCCACGCCCGCCACACCCCGGGCACGTTCGTAGAAGGCATGCTCCCCAGCGATCCTGTCCCACGGAGCCGCAAACTGGGGATACTTCGCCACCCACGGAAACGACTGCTTCACGATCAGGCTCCGATCCGAAGTCCGCACACGGAGCGTCCGGTTCATGTTGCCCTGTCCCGCCAACGCCACCGACACCACCCGCTCCTCCGTGACCAGCACTCCCGCCCGGCCCAGTTCCTGTCCCGTCCCCGGAACATCCCCCGCCTCAAAGACGAAATGTCCACCCTCCCCGCTACGTTCGAAACCCGCCATGCCCAACCATGCTGCCATGCCCACCGCCCACGGCACTCCCAAAAATCCGCCGGTTCACCGGAACTCCCCCTCGTACCGTCCCGCCCGCCCGAGGATCGACTGCACATACTCCCGCGTCCCGGGATACGTCACATCCCCCAGGAAGACCGCCGCATTCGTCAGCCCCGGACCTTGCATCCATCGCAGCACATTCCCACGACCGGCGTTGTAGTCCGCCAATCCGTAGGCATACGGGTGATCCGTCCTGAGGTATCGCCGCGTCACCTTCGCCAGATAAAAACACCCCGCGTGCAGGTTCGTCCGCGCATCCAGGATGTTCTCGAACCGGAACTCCCGGTCCCGCCGCGCATCCGCCCATTCCTGCGCCGCCCCCTCGGTCACCTGCATCAGCCCCAACTCCCCGGCTCCGCCCCGGGCCCCGACCCGGAACGCGCTTTCACGCCAGATGACGGCCTTCACCAATGCGGGCGGCAATCCATGCTGACGCGACACTTCCCGGATCAAGGCGTCATATCTCCGCTCACGCCCATAACGCTTTCCGTAGCCCCACCATCCCGCCGTGATGGCAAGTCCTCCGACCAACATCCAAACCAGCACCCGACGCACCCATTCCTTCTGCCTGCACGGCCTCGCCGTTGGCCAGCATGGAAGGGGCGTACGCGGTAAAATCTGTCGACCCGTGGTGCCCAGCCTTCGGGGTGCCTCTGGACACTGCCCCCGCATGGAACGGGGTGGCGACGTCCTCGTCGCCGTTCCAAAGCCGTTCGCAGGGCGATGAGGACATCGCCACCCCGCTCACAGACGGGGAGGCGACGTCCCCGTCGCCGTCCTCAAAGCCCCTCCCCCAAGGCCATGAGGACATCGCCGCCCCGTTCCAATTCTCAAACGGGGGCAGTGTCCAGATGCGCCCCAGCCTTCGCCACCCCGGTTTTCGGACTTCACCCCCCCCCGGCCCCGCTCCTAACCTGCACGTCTCATGTCGACTCCGGTTCGTGTCCGATTCGCGCCTTCACCGACGGGTTACCTCCACATCGGAGGCGCCCGCACGGCGCTGTTCAACTGGCTCTTCGCCCGCCACCACGGGGGTGCGTTCATCCTGCGTATCGAAGACACCGACACCGCCCGCAACTCCCAGGCCGCCATCGACGTCATCCTCCAGGGCATGCGCTGGCTCGGGCTCGACTGGGACGAGGGTCCAGCCACTCCGGACCCCAAGGGTCCTTCCATCGGCGACCGCGGCCCCTACTTCCAATCCCAGCGCAACGAACTCTACCACCGTCGCATCGCCGAACTCCGTGACCGCGGCATGGCCTACGACCGCGATGGGGCCGTGTTCTTCCGGATGACCCGGGAGGCCGTGGTGATCCCCGACATGATCGTCGGCGATGTCCGCCGAGAACTCACCGACCGCGAGCAGGAGGATCCGGACTGGGTCATCGTTCGCAGCGATGGCCAACCCGTGTTCCACCTCGTCAACGTCATCGACGACCTGGAGATGGGCATCACGCATGTCATCCGCGGCGAGGACCACCTGTCGAACACCGCCAAGCACATCGCCCTGTTCAATGCCTTTGGCGTCGCCGCCCCGCGCTACGCCCACATGCCCCTGATCCTGAATCCGGATGGCACGAAGATGAGCAAGCGCGACAAGGGTGCCATCGTCACCAATTACATCGACGACGGATTCAACCCCGACGCCGTCGTCAACTACCTGTCCCTCCTCGGATGGTCGCCCAGCGACGGCCAGGAACTCCTCACCGTTGCCGATCTCATCCAGCGTTTCGATCTGGACCGCGTCAACCGCAGTGCCGCCCGCTTCGACGACAAGAAGCTCGAAGCCCTCCATTTCGAACACACCCGGCGCATGGCTCCCGACCGCTTCGTCCGACTCGGGGTGGAACATCTCGCCAAGGCTGGCATCAACACCACCGCCTTCCCGGCGACCTACGTGGCCGCCGCCCTTGAAACCGCCCGCGACAAGGGACGGCTGTTCAAGGATCTCGCGCCGTTCGTGGACTTCTACTTCGCGGCGGACGACTCCATCGCCTACGAACCCGAGGCGGCAGCCAAGGCCCTCGGCACCGTCCAACGCGAGCAGTTGGCCAAACTCCTGGCCGCCTACGAAGCCCTACCTGCGGAAGGCTTCACCACCGCCGCGTTGGAAGCCGGACTCAAGGCGGTCGCCGCCGCATCGGGTGTGAAGGCGGGCGCACTGACACAACCCGCACGCGTGGCCTGCACGGGCCGTTTGGTCGGGCCGAGCCTGTACCACCTGATGGAAGTGCTCGGCCGGGAGCGCACCCTGGCGCGGTTCCGCCGGGCCATGAGCGCCGCTTGAGACGGCCCCCTGTCGTCCTGGTACCGGGGCGGCGATGTCCTCATCGCCATGGCATGAGCGTTGGCACGGCGACGAGGACGTCGCCGCCCCGTTCCCGTCGGTGCGGTTTCAATGTCCGCGCCCGGGCGATCTGACCCTGATTTTTGTTTTCCCCAGACTGCGGGGCCCATGCGAAGCTTTCGTCTCCCGATGGTACGCGTACGTATATTTGCCGCCGCTCTCCTCGCTCTCGCGGGCGCCTGCTCCCGTCGCGAACCTCCCACCCAACCCCCGCAGCCCCCTGTCCCCGTCGCCCTCGCACAGGCCACCCAGCGCCCCGTCGAACGTTTCCTCACCGTTTCCGGATCCCTCCTCGCCAAGGAACAAACCCCCGTCAGCGCACGCGTCGCCGGCCGCATCCAAAGCCTCCCGGCCGACCTCGGCTCCCGCGTCCAGGCCGGGCAACTTCTCGCCGAGCTCGAACCCCGCGACTTCGAACTCCGCGTCCAGCAATCCCGTGCACTCCTGGGTCAGGCCCGCGCCCGACTCGGTTTGCCCCTCGATGGCGACGACGACACGGTCTCGCTCGATGACACCAGCCTGGTGAAGGAGGCGCAGGCCGTGCTGGCGCAGGCTGCGGGTGACCGCGAACGCGTCCTCCAGCTCAACCGCCAAGGAATCGCCTCGGCCTCCGATCTCGAATCCGCCAACGCGGCGTTCACCGTCGCCCAGAGCCGCCATGCCGACGCGCTCGAAGAAGCCCGGACCCGGGCCGCCGTGCTGCGCCAGCGCCGGGCCGAATACGAACTCGCCCGGAAGCAGCTCGCCGACACCCGCATCACCGCTCCCTTCGACGGAGTCGTCTCGGAACGTTTGGCAAACCTGGGTCAGCACATCGAACTCGGCGCTCCGATCTTCACCCTGGTCCAGGCCGATCCGCTCCGGTTGCGCCTCGAGATTCCCGAGCGCGACGCTCCCCGGGTCGCCGCGGGCCAACCCGTCCGCCTCCGCCTCACCGGCGACACCAACGTCTATCACGGAACCATCCGTCGCCTGAGCCCAGCGCTGATCGAGGCCAGCCGCATGCTGGTGGTGGAAGCCGACGTCCCCGCCAACGGTGCGCTGCGGCCGGGGGCGTTCGTGCGCAGCGAGATTGTCATCGATCCCGCACAAACCGCCGTGACCGTGCCGTCCGACGCGCTCCAGACCTTCGCCGGTGTCGAGAAGGTCTTCCTGTTCGAGGCCGGAAAGGCCGTCGAACGACGCGTCACCACCGGGGACCGCGGTGCTGGATGGATCGAGATCACCACCGGGTTGAAGGGAGGCGAATCGGTGATCCGTGCGCCTGCCGGGCTGGTTCAGGGACGCGCCGTCGTCCTCCAGTCGTCCACCAACGCTCCTTCGTCCCGCTGACGTCCGATGCAAACCCTCGCCGAAGTCTGCATCCGCCGCCCGATCTTCGCGCTGATGCTCATCCTGGCGCTGGTCGTGGCCGGCGCGGCGGGCTACGTCCGCCTCAACGTCGACCGTTCGCCCTCCGTGGATCTCCCCACGATCTACGTCAACACCTCCCTGCCGGGGGCGTCGCCGGTCGAGATCGAGTCGCTCATCAGCCAACCACTGGAGCAGAACCTCAACACCATCGAGGGCATCAAGGAGCTGCGCTCCATCTCCAGCCTCGGCCGCTCGTTCATCATCCTCACGTTCGAACTCAACCGGAACGCCAACACAGCCGCCGAGGATGTCCGCAACCGCGTAGCCGCCACCCTCGGCGAACTTCCCGCCGATGCCGACCCGCCGCAGGTCTCCAAGTTCGATGTGGATTCGTCCCCGATCATGTCGCTGGCCATGTCCGGCAACCGATCGGTCCGTGAGCTCACCGAACTCGGCGAACGCGTGGTGAAGGTCGCCCTCGAGCGGGCCGAAGGCGTGGGCGAAGTCGAGGTCTTCGGCGGATTGCCTCGCACCGTCAACATCTGGGTCGATGCGGATCGCCTCGCGGCCTACAAGCTCCCCGTCACGGAAGTCCGCAGCGCCATCGCCCGCCAGAACGCCACCATCCCGGGCGGCAATGTCACCGGGTCCCTTCAGGAACGCACCCTGCGCACCGTGGGCCGGATCATGGACCCGCGGTCTTTCGATGATCTGGTGGTCGCCACCCGCGACGGTCGCCCCATCCGGATCCGCGACGTCGGCAGGTCCGAGGATGGCACCCGGGAACAGCGCACCACGGCGCGCCTGAACGGCGAGCCGTGCGTCCAACTGGAGGTCCGACGCCAGTCCGGAGCCAATACGGTCGCCGTGATCGACGCGATCAAGCGGCGCCTCCCTGAGCTTCAGGCCCAGCTGCCGCCGGACGTGAAGATCGAGGTCATCCGCGACCAGTCCCGCTACATCCGGGAGGCGCTGGGTGAGATCAAGCTGCACCTTGTCCTGGGATCCGTCCTCGCGAGCCTTGTCGTGCTCGCCTTCATGCGCAGCTGGCGCGCCACCCTGATCGCCGCCGTCGCGATTCCCGCATCCGTCATCGCCACCTTCGGCATGATGTGGGCCCTCAACTTCACCCTCAACAGCGTGACCATGCTCGCCCTCGTGCTCATGGTCGGCATCGTCATCGACGACGCCATCGTCGTCCTCGAGAACATCTTCCGCTGGGTCGAGGAGAAGAAGGTTTCCGCCGCCGAAGCCGCCCGGGGTGCCACCGCCGAGATCGGTCTCGCCGTCCTCGCCACCACCTTCAGCCTCGTCGTCATCTTCGTCCCGGTCTCCTTCATGTCGTCGTTGGCCGGACGCTTCCTCTTCCAGTTCGGCCTCACCTCCGCCGTGGCCGTCCTCGTCAGCCTCCTCGTCAGCTTCACCCTCACCCCGATGATGAGCGCGCGGCTCTTCGCTCGCGGTGGAGGTGCCGCCATTCCCGGACACGGTTCGCGCGATGGATTCTACGGCTGGCTGGAACGCGGTTATGTGCGGATGCTCACCTTTTCAACCCGCCACCGATGGTGGGTCGCCTCCGGCGCGCTCCTGATCATCCTTTCGTCCGTCCCGATCTACTCCGTGGTCCGGCAGGAATTCACCCCCGGCGGCACCGATGACGGGGAGTTTGAAGTCTCCATCTCCGCTCGGGAGGGAACCAGTCTTCCGGCCATGGACGAGGTCATGCGCGTCGCCGAAACCGAGATCCGGCAGATCCCATGGGTCCAGACCGTCATCGGAGGCGTGGGCGGCGGCGGCTTCTCGGGCGGACTGAATCAGGGACGCCTGTACGTCCTGCTCCGTCCCCACGCCGAGCGGGTGTTCTCCGTTTCACGCCTGTTCAGCCTCAAGCCCTGGCAGGCGTTCGAGGGCAACGCTTCCCAGCGCGAGGTCATGCAGATGATCCGCAAGCGCCTCGCCAGCCTCCAGGACGTCCGGCTCTCCCTGCGCGGCGGCCAGGGATCCATCTCCGCGGGCGGACCCGGATTCGAAATCGATTTCTCGCTCCTCGGCCCGGACCTGGAAACCCTCCTCGGCTACGCCGAAAAACTCCGTGCGCGCTCCGCTGAACTCGGCCTCGTCGACGCGGACACCTCGCTGCGTCTCGACAAGCCCGAACTCCGCGTCGAGATCGACCGGGCCCGCGCCGCCGCCCTGGACGTCGAAACCACCGACATCGCCGCCGCCCTCCGCATCCTTGTCGGCGGCGACACGCGTGTCTCGCGCTTCCGCGACACCCAGGTCAACGACGACTACGACGTCCAGCTCCGCCTCGAATCCGCCGACCGCAGCCGTAGCGAGGACCTCGGACGACTGTTCGTTCCGTCCCGCTCCGGCGCACTCGTCCGCCTCGACAATGTCGTGCAGATCATTCCCGGCGTGACCGCATCCCGCATCGATCGCCTCGACCGCCAGCGCGTGGTGGCCTTGCGTGCGGGAATCGCACCAGGCAAAGGCTACGCCCAGGCCGATCGCCTCGCGGCCCTCCGCAAGGCCGTCGACGAATTGAACCTGCCCGCCGAATACACCTACAAGGTGACCGGACGCGGCCGGGAACTCGAAAGCACCTTCAGCGAGTTCCTCTGGGCCTTCGCGCTGTCGATCGTGTTCATGTACATGATCCTTGCCGCCCAGTACGAGAGCCTCATCCACCCGTTCACGATCCTCCTGTCGCTCCCCCTTTCCCTTCCCTTCGCGCTGCTTTCGCTCTGGGCCACGGACAACACCCTCAACCTGTACTCCGCCCTCGGCCTGCTGGTGCTCTTCGGCGTCGTGAAGAAGAACGCCATCCTTCAGATCGATTACATGAACACCCTCCGGGAACGCGGACTGCCCCGCCCGGAGGCCGTCATCAACGCGAATCGCGACCGGCTCCGCCCGATCCTGATGACCACCCTCGCGCTCGTCGCAGGCATGTTGCCCCTCGCCGTCGGCACCGGCCCCGGCTCCGAGGAACGTCGTGCCGTCGCCATCGTGGTCATCGGCGGCCAGACCCTCTGCCTCCTCCTCACCCTCGTGGTCACACCCGTCGTCTATATCCTGCTGGATGACCTCGGGGCCTGGATCCGGCGCAGGACGGGATCCTCCGCTTCCGAGCCGTCGGGTTCGACCTGACTTTGGGTCCGTCTCTGGAGGCGCATGGAAGGCAGGCCACCCCAAGCTGAACTCAATCGTGGGACTGTCCCGACAGCATCGACTGGATCAACCGGTCGCCCAGCGGAGTTGGCCGCGCATGATTCCGCAGAACCTCCATGCC
The DNA here is from genome assembly GCA_027489875.1 of Verrucomicrobiales bacterium. Lineage (GTDB taxonomy): Bacteria > Verrucomicrobiota > Verrucomicrobiia > Limisphaerales > UBA9464 > UBA6176. Next base: position 10,658 of record JAIXZE010000016.1, on the reverse strand, counting down.
CTTGGCGAACTGCTCCCGAAAACGGGCCAGCGCCGGCTCCAGGCCCAACTGAGGAGCTAGAATGGCCAGGCGGCCGTGGACTTGGCAGTTCCGGAACAAGACGAACGTTCCGTGCAGGATCTGGAACATCGGTCGGGGATCCGGACGGATCGGCGACTGGTTGATCTCATTGGGATTCAGGAGCAACGGGTCCATTGCCATCAACGCATTGAGGTGAATGTGGGAACATTCATGGACCAGATGCTCCAGAAACCAACCCAACTCGTCTCCAGGCTCAGGCATCCGCAGCCAGATCGCTCCGAATGCCCGCGCCGTGCTCATCCCTTCCATGCCACTGCCATCCAGCATCCGGATGCATGCGACGTGCGTCATGATCTCACCATGCATCCCGGGGTCAGCCTCACGGATGTACGACAGGGCCCGCTCGACGTGCGAAGTGATCTGTCTCAGGTCGATGGTGAGCAAAGGAAGACATTGGATGGCGGGTTGCCCGGAAATCCGCGTCGATCGGATTTCCTTCACGATGGACGCCTCCCAGGCACGGCTGGACACCGATTCAACCACCCACTTGTCTGCGTACCATTGATCCACCGGATCCGACAGCCACGCCTGCACCCCGTCATAAACGGCGTACCCATCGCCGCGTGACATCGCATCCATCAGCGCGGCCACGCGAGACACCAAGCGCGGATCCAACCGACGGCTCAAGTCAATACCTTCGAGGCTCTGGCTCAGGCAGGAGAGATCCTTGCGCAGCCCTTCCTGCGCCGCGGACACGGCCTCCAGCGCGTTCGCCTTCCAGAAGGTGCGCCAGCGAACCGCAACATCCGCGGCGTGCTCTGCGGAAGGAATCGCCGAGAACCATTGCTCGGAAACGAACCCATGACGAGCTGCCGGAAAGCCCCCGAAGTCAGAATTGGACATGAATCGACTGTTGTTGAACAAGCGGCCGAACCCACCCAACTCGGCCCATGTCACACATTCGCAGGCTCGCCACGCGCCACGCAAAAACCAGAATTGGGTAAATCAACCCGACCACCACCTGCATCGCGCGGAGAATCGCTCTGCAACGGCGACGAGGGCGTCGCGGCTCCGTTCCAGAGGCACCGTGTCAAGATGCCCCCGTGGGATCACCCCCACAACTCGCGTCTGGAAACCGGCATCTGAAAACCGGAAACTCCCCCCTACCAGCGCGCCGCACGCACCTTGAATCTTCACTCTTCCAACGCACCCACCCACGACGTGGCCATCGTCGGCGGGGGCTTTGCTGGATCCATCCTGGCCCAGATCGCCCGTCGACTGGGACACCGGGTGCTCCTGGTCGAACGTGAGCGGCATCCGCGATTCGTCATCGGGGAATCGTCCACCCCCGTCGCCAATCTGCTCCTGGAGGAACTGGGCGATCGCTACGACCTCCCCCACCTCCGCACGCTCTCGAAGTGGGGCAGCTGGCAGGAAACCCATCCGGAGATTGCCTGCGGCATCAAACGCGGCTTCTCCTTCTACCACCACACCGCCGGCCAACCCTGGTCCGATACCCCCTCCCGATCCCGTCAACTCCTCGTTGCCGCCAGCCCTTCCGAGGCGATTGCCGACACCCATTGGTACCGTCCCGACTTCGACGCCTTCCTGTTCGCGGAGGCAGGGCGACTCGGCGTCGACACCCACGAATCCACCGAACTCGAACCACCGCACTTCTCTGGTGATGCCGTCCACCTCCGGGGACGCGGCCCCGAAGGTCCATTCCACGCCAGCGCCCGCCTCCTGATCGACGCCTCCGGCCCGCGCGGATTCCTGCACCGATCCCTCGGCCTCGCCGATGCCACACCGGAAAGCCACCGGGGCACCGAGTCGATCTTCACCCATTTCACCAACGTCCCGCGCTGGGCCGATCTCCATCCACCCGCAGGCACGCCACCGTTCCCGCCCGACGACGCCGCCCTCCATCATGTCTGGGACGACGGCTGGATATGGGTGCTGCGCTTCAACAACGGGATCACCAGCGCCGGATTCGCCCGCAAGCGCCGCACCAACACGGGCAACTCCCCCGCATCGGAATGGCACGAACACCTCCAACGTTTTCCCGCGCTGGCGGAAGCCTTCCGCGGCTCCGAACCCATCCGAACTTTCACCCACCTGCCCCAACTTGCCTTCCGCACAGCGCAATGCGCGGGTCCGCGCTGGGCCATGCTCCCCATCGCCGCGGGCTTCGTGGATCCCCTGCTCTCCACCGGCTTTCCCCTCACGCTCCTCGGCATCGAACGTCTTGCGCGCCTGCTCGAATCCGGCATTCCCGACGACCTCACCACCTACGGCGACTCCGTGCTCGCCGACCTCGACATCACCTTCGACCTCATCGGAGCCCTCTATCGTGTGATGCCGGATTTCGACACGTTCCGGGATCTCACCATGCTGTACTTCACGGCGGCCATCCACACCGAGACCCTGCGCCGACTGGGACGGCCGACGGCATCGAACGGATTCCTGATGCGCGCCCATCCGGATTTCGGACCGGGACTGCGCCAATGCCTCGCGCGCGCAGGTCGAGAACCCGGCCAGGCCACGCGGGAAGTCATCCAGCGTTTGATCGAACCGTTCAACCTCGCCGGACTTGCCTCACCCCCGAAGCATCACTGGTACGGATGCGACGCGGCAGACCTCTACGCCGCCGCGCCACGCATCCCGGCCACCCCGGACGAAATCACCGCCATGCTCCATCGCGCCGGATTCACCAGTTAGCCTCCGCCACAACCCCACGTCTCATGGCCCTGATCCTGACCTTCCTCCGCCGCACGCGGTCGATTCTTCCTTACCGATTCCTCGTCGCCCTGCTGCTCGCTTGGATGCCGGTCGCCTCCACCCTGACCGCGGCATCCATCGCCGATCGCCGGCCCAACATCATCTTCATCCTCACCGACGACCAGGGGTACGGCGACCTCTCCTGCCATGGACACCCCGTCCTCCGCACGCCGCACATCGACCGCCTCCACCACGAAGGCGCGCGGTTCATCGACTTCCATGTCAGCCCCACCTGTTCCCCCACCCGCAGCGCGCTGCTCACGGGCCGACACGAATTCCGCAACGGGGTCACCCACACCATCCTCGAACGCGAACGCCTCGCTCCCACCGCCATCACCCTCGCCGACGTCCTCCGCTCCGCCGGCTACACCACCGGCATCTTCGGGAAATGGCACCTCGGCGATGAATCCGCCTATCAACCCGATCGCCGCGGATTCGACGAGGCCTTCATCCACGGCGGCGGCGGGATCGGCCAGACCTTCCCCGGTTCCTGCGGTGACGCGCCCGACAACACCTACTTCGATCCCGTCATCCTCCACAACGGCCGATTCGTGAAGACCCGCGGCTACTGCACCGACGTGTTCTTCGGGCAGGCCATTGCGTGGATGGAACAGACCCGCGGCACTCGCCCCTTCTTCGCCTGCATCACGCCCAACGCTCCCCACGTGCCCCTTCAGGTCCGGCCCGAGGACGAAGCCCGTTACGCCGGCCGTTTCGCCAACACGAATGCCGCCAGGTTCCTCGGGATGGTCGCCAACATCGACGACAACGTGGGCCGCCTCCTCGAACGACTCCAGCAATGGGGGATCGAACGTGAAACCCTCGTGGTGTTCATGAACGATAACGGCACCGACGGCGGCATCCTCGCCGGTTACAACGCCGGCATGCGCGGGAAGAAAGGCACCGCCTTCCTCGGTGGCACCCGTGCTTCCTCCCTCTGGCGCTGGCCCGGAACCCTCGCTCCCGGCGACCGCCCGGGACTGACCGCGCACATTGATTTCCTGCCGACGCTTGCCCGGATCGCAGGGGCAAAACCTGATCCCCGTCTGGACGCCCAGATCGAAGGCCGGAGCCTGGTTCCCCTGCTCGAAGATCCGAAAGCCGGATGGCCCGAGCGAACCCTCTTCACGCACTTCGGCCGATGGGCCAAGGGGGAGAGTCCGGACACCGCCAAGTATCGCCAGGCCGCCGTCCGCACTCCCCGCTGGCATCTCGTGTCGGCCGAAGGGGCCCGCACCCCGAAGTGGATGCTCTTCGACGTCACCGCCGACCCCGGCGAGACCAACAACCTTGCCCTCCGCGAACCCATGGTGGTGCAGGACCTCACCCGTCGATTCGACACCTGGTGGGAATCCCTTCCCCCCTATCTCGTCAACGAATCCGCCGTTGGCCCCGCCGAAAACCCATTCAAGGAACGTTACCGCCTCCAGTTCGGGAAGGCTCCCTGATCACATCGCCTCCCCTCCCACGGCCGGGGCGGCGACGTCCTCGTCGCCTTTCCCAAAGCCCCTCTCCACGGCGATGAAGACATCGCCTCCCCTCTCACGGCCGGGGTGGCGACGTCCTCGTCGCCCTCTCCGAAAGCCCTTCCCGCGGCGATGAGGACATCGCCTGCCCTCTCACGGCCGGGGCGGCGACGTCCTCGTCGCCCTCTCCCAAAGCCCTTCCCCCGGCGATGAAGACATCGCCTCCCCGCTCACAAACGGGGCGGCGACGTCCTCGTCGCCGGGGATTTGCTCAATGGATGAGTCTCCTGCATTGTTCGCAGGCACTCCCCACATGTTGCCGCCATCGCGCATTCCTATGTCCGCGTCCATCGCCCGACTGATCCTGGCCCGAGTGGGCCTGGTCTGCCTTTTCCTGATCCCCACCCTCCGCGCGGCCGTCGTGATCAACGAGATCCACCCCGCGCCCGACATCGATCAGGAACGCGTCGAGTTCGTCGAACTGTTCAATGAGGGCGTGCAAGCGGTGAACATCGGGGGCTGGCAACTCTCCGGGGGGGCCGAATTCCTCATCCCGGCGGCGACCACCATCCCGCCTCGCGGATACCTCGTGCTCGCCCAGGATCCGGTCGCCCTCCAGCAGAAGTACGGGTTCGCCGGCGCACTGGGTCCGTGGACGGGCAGGCTCAGCGGCCGCGGTGAAACCCTGACGCTGATCGATGGCTCCGGCACCGAAGTCGACCGCGTGAACTTCGAATTGGGTTTTCCATGGCCCACCGTGGGTGACACCCCCGGCAATTCCATGGAACTGATCCACCCATCCCTCGACAACACCCTGGGCGGTCACTGGCGTTCTTCCATCGCCGCCGGATCCCAGATTCCCGACCTTCCCCTCCTCGCGTCGGCCAGCACCTGGCGATACCGCAAGGGCACCAACGAACCGTCCACCACCACCGGTGCCTGGCGCGGCCTCACCTTCAATGATTCCTCGTGGCCAATCGGGGCCGCGCCGGTCGGGTACGACCCCGACGTCCTCGGCGAAGCCACCACCGGCGGGACGCGCCTCGCGGACATGCGCAACAATTACTCCGTCTTCTACCTCCGCCGCACGTTCGATGCGGTCGGTGCCGAACCGTATCGGCGCGCCCGCATCGAGGCCCTGTTCGACGACGGCTTCAAGGTGTGGATCAACGGCACACTCATCCTCGCCCGCGAGATGACCACCGCCGAAGTCCCGTTCAACGGCGTCTCCACGAGCGTCCGCGAAAGCAACGCCTACGAGCCCACCGAGGTCGCCATTCCAGCTGGCCTTCTGCGGTCCACCGGCAACGTCATCGCGGTCCAGGTCGCCAATGCCAATCTCGGCGGAAGCTCGGACTGCTTCTTCGACTGTCGGCTGACGTTGATCGGCGGCACCACCGGCCAGGGACCCACCCCCGGACTCGTCAATCGCGTCTTCGCCACCAATGCCCCACCCGCCCTGCGCCAGGTCTCACACAAACCCCAGCAGCCCCGCTCCGGCCAACCCGTCGTCGTCTCCATCCGCGCCACGGATCCTGACGGTATCGCTTCGGTCCAACTCGAATACCAGATCGTCCGCCCCGGCCAATACATCCGTTCCGATTCCCCTTCTTACCTCACGGGTTGGACTCCGGTCGCCATGAACGACGCAGGCCTCTCCGGCGATACCATTGCTGGCGACAGCAATTTCGCCGCTGTCATTCCCGGCAGCGTCCAGACCCATCGCCACCTCATCCGGTACCGTATCCGCTCCACCGACACGCGGGGAGCCACAGTGGTCGTTCCCTACACCGACGATGCTGGCCGGAATTTCGCCTATTTCACCTACGACGGCGTTCCCGCCTGGACCGGTGCCGTCCGCCCCGGTGCCACCGGCACCCTCGGACGATCCTTCACCGTCTCGTCCAATGAAATGAACCGCCTCCCGGTCTACCACCTCCTCGGCCGCAAACAAGACGTCGAGGACGCCACCTGGCTGGATCGCGGCCACGGCGACGAGTACTTCTGGATCGGCACCCTCGTGTACGACGGGGAAGTCTACGACAACATCCGGTTCCGTCCCCGCGGCGGCGGCTGGCGCTATGCCATGGGCAAGAACATGTGGAAGTTCGACTTCAACCGCGGCCGTGATTTCCGCGGCCGTGACGACTGGGGACGCCGGTTCAGCGCCGACTGGACCAAGCTCAACCTCGGGGCCTCCATCCAACAGGGCGACTACCTCCACCGCGGGGAACACGGCATGTTCGAAAGCGTCGGGTTCCGCCTCTTCGACCTCGCCGGTGCCACCGGCTGCGAATCCGCCTACGTCCAGTTCCGCATCATCGACGACGCCGCCGAGACGGCTCCTTCGGACCAATACTCCGGCGATTTCTGGGGCGTCTACCTCGCCCTCGAACAACCCGACGGCCGTTACCTCGAAGCACACAATCTCCCCGACGGTAACCTCTACAAGATGGAAGCCGGCTTCGGCGACGCCAACAACCTCGGACCCGACGGCCCCACCGACTCCTCCGATCTGTCGGCCTTCATGAGCGCCTACAACACCGACCAGACCGAGGCATGGTGGCGCGCCAATCTCAATCTCCCCGCCTACTTCGGTTACCAGGCCGTCGTCCAGGGCATCCACCACTACGACATCGCCGACGGTAAGAACTATTACTTCTACCGGAACCCCGTCGACAACCGCTGGCAGACCATACCGTGGGACCTCGACCTGACCTGGTCGGACATCATGTACCACGCCGGCCAGACCGGCGGCGACGAACCCTTCAAGAGCCGCGTCCTTTCCAACTTCAACACGGCCAACCCAAAGTATCCGAACATCAACCGCGAGTTCCGGAACTACATCCGCGGGTTCCGCGACCTGCTCTGGAACTCCGACGAAGCCTTCCGTCTCCTCGACGAACACGCCCGTCTCCTGCGCGGCACGAATGCCTTCAGCCTGATCGACGCCGACCGCGCCCAGTGGGACTACAACCCGGTCATGACCAACGCCGCCGTGGTCAACACCGACAAGGCCGGGCACGGCCGCTATTACGAGTCCAGCGTCGTTACCAAGGACTTCAATGGCATGGTCGCCAAGATGCGGAACTACATCCTCTACCGCGCCACCAATCCCGCCTTCTCCCTCGACGTCATGTCCGTCGAACCCAACCGGCCGGCACGTCCCGTCGCCTCCTTCACCGGCACTGCCGGCTTCCCCGTCGACCAACTGCGCTTCGCGGTGTCCCCCTACTCCGGTGCTGCCGCGCAGGCCTCCGTCCAATGGCGCATCGCCGAAATCACCCGCACCAATCACCCGGCCTTCGATCCCACGCGCCCCGCCCCCTACGAAATCACGCCCGTCCTCGAATCGGGCCCACTCCCCGCCGGCACCGCCACCTGGACACCCCCGGCGGGCAGCCTGCGTGTGGGCCGCCTCTACCGCGCGCGCGTCCAGACCACCGACACCGTCGGTCGCAACAGCAACTGGTCCGTCCCGGTCGAGTTCACCGCCGCCGAACCCGTGGGCATCTCTTCCCTCGCCGCCGATTTCCAGTTCACCGAGTTGATGTACAACCCGGCACAGGACGGGTTCGAGTTCCTCGAGTTCCGCAACCGCAACGCGGCACTTCCTCTGGATCTCTCCGGGGCACGGTTCACCGCCGGAATCGATTTCCAGTTTCCCGCCGGCACCCTTCTCGCCGCCGGTGAGTACGGGTTGCTCCTCCGATCCACCAATATCGCTGCCTTCCGGCAAGCGTATGGACTGCATCCCGGCATCCGGGTGCTGGGCACTTACGGCGGTGCACTCGCCAACGAGGGCGAAACAGTCACCCTCCGCGCTTCCGCCGGCTCCACCAACGCCGTGTCCATCCAGTACGCTTCCATACCGCCTTGGCCGGTCAGCCCCAACGGAACCGGGCCCTCCCTCGTCCCCGTACCCAACGGGAATCCCGATCCCAACTCCCCCGCCCACTGGAAGGCCAGCAACCTCCCGGGAGGTTCCCCCGGCGGTCCCGATGACCTCGCCATCACGTCCGCCGAACGGAACGGAACCACCTTCACAATCCGCTACGCAGGCGGCGATGCCGGCATCCAGGTGTGGACCTCGCCCAACCTCACTTCCTGGCAACGTCTCAGCGCCACCCCGGCCAATGGCAGCGTCCTCGTGCCCGACGCGCCGGGTATCGAGGCTGGATTCATCCGCCTCAGGCGCGTGCGCTGACAGACCTCAGGCCGCTGCGTCCTCCAGCAACCGGAACGTCCCTCCATCCACGTCCAGTCGGGCCCGCACGCCCCACGGCAGGCTGCGCTTCCGCGCCTCGTGCCCGTACGCATAGCCGCGCACACACGGCACCCGGAGCCCCGACAACACTTCCTCGAGGATTTCGGGAAGCGCCAACGCCGGCTTCCCGGGTTCCGCCGGTCCACAGTCCGTGAACTGCCCGAGCACCAGTCCCGCGATCTCGTCGAGGACACCCGACAACCGCAATTGCACCAGCATCCGGTCCAACCGGTGCAGGTGCTCGTGGATGTCCTCCAACACCAGGATCGCCCCGCGCAAGGACGGTAGATACGGCGTGCCGAACAATGACATCACCAGCGAAAAGCAGCCGCCCATCAACGGCCCCTCCGCACACCCGCCACGCAGTGGAACCCAGGGTTCCCCCACCGAATTGCCCAGGTCCCGTCCGTCGGCTTCCCCGCGGACCAATGACCAGAAGTGGGCTTCCGTAAACGGATCCGGAGCACCGCGAAATTCAACACCCGCCATCGGTCCCGAAACCGTCCCGAGCCCGGCTTTCGCCATCAGTCCCATCTGCAATGCCGTCAGGTCGCTATAGCCCACCACCCACTTCGGGTCCTGCATGGCCGCCGCGTAATCCACCCCCTCCAGCAACCGCCCACACCCATATCCCCCACGCACCGCCAGGATCATGCGGACCTCCGGATCCCGCAGGAACAGGTTCAGGTCCGACAACCGCTGGGAATCCGTCCCTGCAAAGGTCCCATGACGCGCCTCCACATGCGCTCCCAGGCGCACCCGGTATCCCCGGGCTTCCAATGCCTGCGCCCCGATCCGGATCCGTTCCGCCGGCACCGGAGCTCCCGCCGGACAGATCAACCCGATAGTCTCACCCAACTTCAACCGCGATGGCTTCCGCAACATGCGCTCCAAACCCTGCCCGTCCCCCAGTGTCCATTCAAGGTCCTCGCCGATCCTCCGTTGCAGGCCGCGTGCCCTCACGCGGCGGAACTCCCAACATCGCCGGATGAGGTCACCCGGCCTTCATCCGTTCTGGGAACTGGAATCTGGAATCTGGGAACTCCACCGGACCGGCCCACCCACAAACCCGAAACTCAAAACTTGGATCTCCTCCAGACGCGCCTAGGGTTTGGGCATGGGCGACTCGAACAAGGGCGCAAAGCCCGGCAAGACCCCGAAAGCACTCCTGCTGGGCGTGGGACTCGACTCGGACGGTCACAAGCGTGTGACCACCGGGAAGAATTTCGCCATGGTGGGCGGCACCGCCGAAACCCACGAGGCCATGACGGAGAAGGCCATCAAGATCAACGAGAAGCTCTCCCGCCGCGGCAAGGAACTCCACGAGGTTTCCCGGGAAGAATTCGATGACATCGCCCACGAGGTCGGGTTGAAGCGGAACGATCCCGGGCGCAACTGACAACGTCAGGCACCTTCGCCACCGATGGTGGACCACGGGTGCCCCGATTTCCCTGACGCCCCCAACGGCTGCACACAGCACGGAAACCGCAGGCCAGGCCCGGAGGGCCGTCAGACGATAGCCCAGCGCGTGAGCGCTGGGTTCCGTCCCCCCATGAACACCCAGCCCCATCGGGGCGACAGAACCCCTTCCCCCACGAACGCCAACATCCGATCGCCTCTCCATCGCACCGAAACACGAAGCCGCAAAGCCTCAAAGCCGCCAAGGTGTCCGTCGTGGCCATTCCGGAGTCCCACTGCTTCCACCGGCTTGAAATCCACCCGATCCCATTTCACCGCCAACGTCTTCCCTGAACACCAGGCCCACGGCCCCTGCCTTCTTCGCGTCTTCGCGTGAGGTTTCAGCGCATGGGAGCCTACTGTGTCTGTCGCCCCGCTGGGGCTGGGGATTCCTATAGACGTGGGACCCACGGCTCACGCCGTGGGCTATCCTCTGTCGGTGCTCCGCACCTGTGGAACCACGGTGTTCTCGGCGTCCCTGCGTGAAGCAACACCTTGGCCCCGTCGCGTGAGGCTTCCCGGCACGGGAACATCATCGGTCGCGGTCGTCCGACGCCCCCTTCCGATCCTTTCGGCAATTCCCGCCTCCTCGGCGGCTCTGGAGATCAGAACCCGGACGTGCCTGGCGGGGCATTGGTCGGCACGGGACGCCGCAGGACGCGCACTTC
>JAIXZE010000210.1 GCA_027489875.1 Verrucomicrobiales bacterium | reverse complement strand
GTTCCGCGGCCGTTGCTGGTGGTGCGTCCGGGTTCGCTCGTGGCGGGAATGGTACGGGGACGCCAGACGGCGGTTGGCTTTGATATCGTGAACCTCGGTGCCGTGGCGACGGAGCCGTTGGTGTTGTCGTTGCCGGATTTTGCCTGGGTGGCGGTGGCTGGAGAGAATCCGATTCCCGCCATCCCGCCTGGCGGGACGAACCATGTGACACTGCTGCTGACGCCGCCGGCGGACCTGGAGTTGGGGGCATACGCGGGGGCAATGGCGCTCAACTCGGCGACGTCGGGTGCGAGCCTTCCGTTCGAGTTCCGCGCGTTGTCGGACGCCAAGGGAACCCTGCTGGTCCAGGTTGAGGATGAGTTCACGTACTACGCCGAGGGCAACCCACGCGTGACGAACGCCACGGTGGTGGTGCGTGACCTGTTGTCCGGCGTGGTGGTCACGAAAGGCGTGACGGATGCGCGTGGTGAGTTCGTTGTGCGGGACATTCCCGAGGCGTATTACGACGTGCAGATCAGCGCGGAGAAGCACACCAGTGAACGCCTGAATCCGCTGGTGGCCGCGGGGCAGACGAACCTCGTGACCGCGTTCCTGTCGCGCCAGACGGTGGAGTACAACTGGACGGTGGTGCCGACCGAGATCGAGGACCGGACCTTGATCGTCATCGAGACGGTGTTCGAGACGGTCGTGCCGGTGCCGGTGGTGACGGTGGAACCGTCGTTCATCGATCTGTTGGATTTCACCGGGGACGAGATGCAGGTGGACATCGCGATTTCCAACCATGGCCTGATCGCAGCGCAAGATGTCACCATCGGTTTTGATGCGCATCCGGACTTTACCTTCACACCCCTGACGACGGAGTTCGGGACGTTGCCGGCACAGAGTTCGCTGGTGGTGCCGGTGACGATCCGGCGTGTGGGCGGGGGCGGTGGGTCGCGCGGGGCGACGGTGGTGGCGAACCGATTGGCGCGACCGGCGGCGGGCACGGGTCCGTGCTGGGGCGGCGGCCGGGTACGCCACACGCTGAAGTGCGGGAAGCTGACGCCGAGTTACAGCACGGGGATTTCGATACGCACCGGTTCGAACTGCGGTGGTGGTGGGAGTGGCGGAGGCGGAGGCGGGGGCGGCGGTGGTGGAGGGGGCTACGGTGGCGGCGGTGGAGTGGCTGCCGGTGGCAACTATGGCCAGGGATTCGGCGTGCGCCGGAGCATCGAGGTGAAGGAGCCGTGTGACTGCGCAGCGCAGGGATTCGTCCCCAGATGCTTCGAGATCGGCGCGAGCAGCGGGATCATCGGGGCGGCGGTGAATTCGACGGCGACGGCGTTCCTCGCGCCGGTGAATGGGGCTGCAGAGTTGAAGATCAACGGTCAGGTGAAGCTCTGCACCTGCTGCGACGAGGAGGGCAAAGGGTTGAAGCTCGAAGGCGCGGTGGAGGCGGAGGGTGCGCTCAACTTCGCGATTCCGCTGGTCGGAAAACGCATCCGCAAGGGCCAGGCACAGGGAGCAGCCTTCGTCACCCTGGAGGCGGGCATCGGGTGTGACCTTGTCATTAGCGGAAAGATCAAGGGATCCGCAAACGGCAGCACGGATTGCCACTTCAAGAATCCCAAGGTGTGCGCCACGTTCACCGCGGAGATCCCGGCCGGTGTGAACTGCGGTGCCGCTGCCAAGTTGACGGTCGAGGAACCGGGGTTGCCCGAGTCCAGTTACGGGGCGACCGCGACGGTAGGCATCATGGGTGGCGTGAGCGGGTCCTATACCTACTGCAATGGAAAGGGCACCGGGAAGATCTGCGTCAATGCCATCAACGCTGAGGCGAGCGCGCAGGCGGCGATCGGGGACAACAGCATCGGCGTGAAGGTCACGCAGGAGCTGCGACCGGAGCAATGTCATGAGTTCGGCCCCAAGACGAGCCTCGCGGGCATGCCCGAGTATATCCAGGACGCCATCCGGCAGATGCGGACCTTCGCTGAGAACGTCGAGAAGGAGTACGTCGCGCGCAGCCAGGCGGCCGCACCGGGCCTCACCCGGCCTGCAACGCCAACGCGCGTCGCCCGCATCGGGCAGCGATCGGCCGCACCGGCCGCCGGCGAGGAGGGCATCTGCGCGCAGGTGAAGCTGCGGTTGGAGCAGGAGCTTGTCCTCACCCGCAGTGCATTCCGCGGGACCCTGGAGTTGATCAACAAGGATCCTCTCAACGGTCTCGATGCGATCGCGGTCTCCGTGCAGGTCTGGAATACCAACGGCGTCTCGGCCACGGACCTGTTCGGGTTCCGCACTCCGGAGTTGCGCGGATTGAATGCCGTGGATGGCACAGGCGTGCTGGGGACGGATGCCACCGGTTCGGCGAGCTTCGTGCTGGTGCCGACGCGCGATGCAGCTCCGGAAGGTCCGACGCAGTACGGCGTGGGCGGGTTCCTCACATACCGGATCGAGGGCAAGCTGGTGACCGTACCTTTGGCTCCGGTGACAATCACCGTGTTCCCGGATCCGCGGTTGGTGGTGCAGTACTTCCACCAGCGGGATGTGTTCAGCGACGATCCGTTCACGCGGGATGTGATCGAGCCGACGGTTCCGTTCAACCTGGCGGTGATGGTGGCCAACCGAGGCAAGGGCGACGCCCGGAACGTGCGGATCATCTCCAGCCAGCCCGAGATCGTGGAGAACGAGAAGGGGCTGGCGATCGACTTCAAGATCATCGCCACCGAAGTGGCCGGGAAGAGCCTGACGCCCGGATTGACCGCGGACTTCGGCCTGATCGCCGGGGGTGACATCGGCATCGGACGCTGGCTGCTGACGTCGACGTTGCAGGGATTGTTCCTGGATTACTCCGCGACGTTCGAGCACCTCGACAGCCTCGGGAAGACGAACCTCTCGTTGGTCGAGGCCGTGACCATCCATGAGATGAACCGGTTGGTGGAAGCCGGCGGCGCGTTCTCGGATGGCAAGCCGGACTTCCTGGTGAACGACTGGCCGGACGCGGACGACATGCCGGACACGCTCTACCTGAGCGATGGACGGACGAACCTGGTGACGCTGGTGGCGTCCGCCGAGGTGAACGGCACGCTGGCCGGCGCGAATCGCCAGGTGCAGCTGGCGGCGACGGTCGGTGAAGGCTGGTCGTACTTCCGTCTGCGTGATCCGGCGAATGGCCAGTTCCGCCTGAAGCGGGTGACCCGGAGCGATGGGTTCGAAGTGTCGGTCCAGACCAACGCGTGGGTGACGGACCGGACCTTCGTCGGACGCGGGAAGCGGCCGACCTACGAGAACATGCTGCACCTCCTCGATCACGACAGCACGGGCCGATACATCCTCGAGTACGAGGACCTGCCGAGCGTCGACCTCGTGGCACCGGTGAGCCGTGTCGCTGCGCTTCCAGCGTCAAGTTATGCCACGATCCCGCTCCTGTGGACCGGTGGCGATGAACCCGGCGGCAGCGGATTGGTCGGATTCGATGTGTACGTGTCGGTGGATGACGGGCCGTTCGCGCCGTGGTTGCAATCGACCCAGGTCCGCGGCGCGGTGTACCGGGGTGAGCCGGGACGGCGCTATGCGTTCTATTCGGTGGCGGTGGACAAGGCGGGCAACCGCGAGCAAGCCCCGCTGCAACCGGACGCCGTCACGCGCGTCAACCTGGCGAATGTGGCTCCCACGATTGCCGCGGTGGATCCGGTCACGGTGGACGAGGGCAGCCCGGTGACCCTGCAGTTGGCCGGCAACGATCCCGACCTCCCGTCGCAGACGTTGACCTGGATGCTGGGATCCGGTGCCCCCGCAGGCGTGGTGATTGATGCTGCGACCGGGCGGTTGACGTGGGAAACCGGGGAGGCGAACGGACCGTCGATCGTCGAGTTCCGTGTGATGGTCCAGGACAATGGTGTGCCGGCCTTGTTCGGTACGAACACGGTCCGCATCAACGTGCGTGAGGTGAACCGGGCTCCGATCCTGTTGGACGTCGCGGACATGCAGGTGAACGAGGGTCAGATCCTCACCTTCCCGTTGGCGGCGGTGGATGCGGATCGGCCCGCGCAGTCGCTGACCTTCCAGTTGGAAGGAGTCGTGCCATCGGGCATGACCGTGAATCCGCTGACCGGCGTGGTTCGGTGGGTGCCGGGTGCCGCGCAGGGTGGACGCACCTATGGCGTGACGGCGCGCGTGACGGACAACGGCGCGCCGCCGTTGTCTGCAGCGACCACCTTCCGCGTGAACGTCCGCGATACGCAGGGCGACTTCGCCCTGCGCCTGGGAACGACGAATGTCCTGCGGGGTGGATCCGCCTCGGTGCCGGTCGACCTGGAGACGCCGTTGGAATTGAGGGCGCTGCGGTTCGGACTGACAGTGCCGGTGACGGCCCTGGAGGCCTTGCAGTTGGCCCCGGTGGCGGTCGAGTTGGGAACCGCAACGGTGGTTCCGGATGGACCGGGCCGTTCGCGACTGGAGTTCACCGCGGCTTCCGGTGCGACGTTCCTCGGAGCCCAGCGCCTCGCGCGGTTGGGTTTCTCGGCTCCTGCCGGAAACGAGTCGGTGGCCCTGACCCTCGCGCCGGAGTTGGTGGAAGCCGTCCGCGTGGATGGCGTCGTGGTCACGCGGCCACGGGTGATTCCGGGTCGGGTCTTCGTGCTCGGCGACGCGCCGCTGTTGGATCTCGTCGCGCGCGGGGCGACCGCGGAACTGCATGTCTACGGGAAGGCTGGCCTCCGGTATCAGGTGGAGTCCGCCGATTCGCTGGATCCGGGGGCGACGTGGGTTCCGGAAGGAACGCACACCTCCAACGGCGATGTCTGGGTGATTCCGTTTACACCAGCAGCGGCCGGGGATGGGTACTTCCGGAGCCGGCGATTGCCGTAAGGCGGGAAGGTGCTCGTGTCTTGGTTGCGGGGTGAATGCCCCGTGGCCCTTGCACGGGGAAAGGGGGAGGCGACGTGCGCGTCGCCGTGACTCAGGCTTGTCCGGGGCGATGAGGACATCGCCGCCCCGGAACAACCCTTGCAGGCGGCGGAGACTTCTTTGCCATCCGCATCGGGCCGGGCCAGATTCAGGGCATGGAAAAGTCACCTGAGATCGGACTGAAGAAGGCGTCCCGCGATGGGGCCATCGACGTGTTGCAGGGGGTGCTCTCGGACCTGCTGGTCCTGGGAGCGAAGACGCGCGCGGCACACTGGGGGGTATCGGGCCTCCACTTCCAGGCGCTGCACGCGATGTTCGGGGAACAGTACGACGCCATCGAAGAGGAGATGGACGAGGTCGCCGAACGGATCCGTTCGCTGGGCGGATTCCCGGTGTCGACGGTGGGTGGGTTGCTCGGTGGCACCCGGTTGGCGGACACGGACGTGGTCCAGTTGGGAG
The DNA here is from genome assembly GCA_027489875.1 of Verrucomicrobiales bacterium. GTDB lineage: Bacteria > Verrucomicrobiota > Verrucomicrobiia > Limisphaerales > UBA9464 > UBA6176. The sequence goes on along the minus strand of JAIXZE010000210.1, from coordinate 27,666 downwards.
CCGCCGAGATGGTGGGCGTCTTGCTCGCGGATCACGAAGCCCTGATCCGGACGTTGCGTGCCGGAGCGCGCGCGGCCGACGAGAAGTTCGATGACGCGGGGACGAACGACTTCCTTGTCGGGCTCATGGCCTCCCACGAGAAGATCGCGTGGATGCTGCGGGCGTCTGCGGCCTGATGGAGAGTTTCGACCCAGTCTCCAGTTCTGCTTGAGCGCCTTTGCCGTACCGTGCTCGTGCCCCAAAGGGGCAACAGGTGAAAGCCAATACGGGGTGCAACCCCGGGGACAAGCCGCACAACGTCGTCTGTGCCCTGAAAGGGCACACGGAGTAGGGTTCGTGTGGTCACCGTTCGCCCCGTTGGGGCGAGGTGTCATGCGGTGGGGTGACCCAGGGTTTCGCTCCGCTCCACCCTGGGCTATCACCGTGCGCCGCGTTGCGGCGCGGGCGAGCGCGGGATGCATGTCCGGGCGATGCGTTTCCAAAGGGACAACCGTTTACTGCTGTTGCCAGAGACCTGCGGAGCCAACCTCAAATCAGGACGTGACGGAACTGGCCACTGGGAATTCTCCTTCCCCAGCCTCGTGACCTCGTTGGCTACGTGAGGAGGTCGTCGTCAATCCTTCGGCGAGACTCCGATCCGTTGGCAGAGCTCGGCGAAGAGGCAGGCCTCGCTGCCCTTCCGCTCGAGGACCCCGCGCAAGAGGGCGTCGACCACTTCCGGTGGATGGCACTCGGCGGCCTCATCCAGCGTTTCGCTGAGGCCGCCGAAGATCTCCGCGGATTCGATGCCCTTGACGAGGGCTTCGATCCGTTGGCGTTTCGGGGTGAGTTCCGGGGCGTAGCGGATCAAAGCGTCTGGAGGCGATAGAATCGGACCTCATCCAGGCGCAGGGGCGGACGGAGGTTGAGGGCTGATCCCGTGCCGACGACGACGGAGCCTTCATTGGCCCAGCTCCCAGCGGCCAGGTTGGTACGGGATTGCAGGGTATAGCGGACACCAAAGCGCGTGGGGAAGGAGATGACAGCACGCCCTTCGACATCGAGTCCGACGGCGATGTCCGGGGCCGGTGGCTGGTCATCATTGATGATGGACAGCACGGCGGATTGGGCCGGATCCGGCAAGCGGACACCCACGGGATCGAGCCAGCGGAGGGCGAGTGTTTCGTCCGGTTCGAAGAGCAGGTCACCGAGGATGGGGACCTGGACGGTGTTCGTGGGGTTGCCTGGGGTCAGCAGAAGGCGTCCAGAAACAGGAACGAAGTCTTCGCCGCTGGTGGCGGAAAGGGACAGGGTGGTGAACCCGATCTCGATGGTCGCTTCGAGCATGGTCTGGGTGAACACAGAGATGTTTCCCGCGGTTGCCGTGCCGTTGCCCTCGAACCGGTTCTCGGCGCGCGTCTGCAAGGTTGCCAGATCGTCGTTCTGGATCGTCACACGGATGGGTCGGTCCGTGTTCGCCGGGATTCCGCCCGTCACCGTCATCAGGAACACCTCGTCGGTTTCCACAGTGGAGTCGGAGCGGACCCAGCGCACGGCGGCCTCCGACTGGCCCTGACGGAAGGTCACGTCGAGGGTGGGGCTGACGAGGTCGTTGGATTCGGTCGTGACGTGTTCTGCAACGAGGCGGACGGTGATGTTCTGGGGTGCCGGTTGGTTCAGACGCAGCGTGAAGGGCACGCCGTTGTCCGCAGTGACGACATCTGACAGGAAGAGGGTGGGCGGTTGGGGAACGACCAGATTCAGGGCCAATCGGGCATCGACGACGTTGGGGTCGCTGGAACCGGAGCGGGCCCGGATGACGAGGGTGGCCGGGCCTGGGTTGGTGGCGCGGAACTTCAGCGTGAAATTGGTGGTTGTGGTGAAGAAGGGAATGTTCAAGCCGCGTGGGGTTCCCGAGGCCTGGGGCTCGATCCATTCGAATCCCTCGGGCATGTCGACCTCGACGCGCGTGTCCTGCGCATACCATTGCCCCTGTTGCCGGATTCCGACCGCGACCGAGAACTCCCGGAGAACGCCTGGGATGAAGGGAGCGGACAAAGAGGTGAGGGACAGTTGGACCGTACGGTCGGCCGGTGGGATCAGAAGGCCGGCGTGTTCCCCGAGAGCCAGCAATCCCTGGTTCCCTCCACCAGCGATGGCCCAGGGGGGCGGTGAAGCCTGGACCCACCAGAGCGGGCGTCGCGTGCGCAGGTCAATCGCTTCGTAGCGGGCGGACGTGTCCCCCTGCATGACGGTGCGGACGGTCCGACCATCGCTGACGGTGCGTTGCAGGATCCCGAGCGGGATCTCGTTCAGCGTTTCCAGATCGACGGGATTGCCGTGGGCGCTGAGGAGCAGTCCATGGGACACCGAGAACCCTTGCCCCGCCTGTTGGACGATGGCGTCCAGATTGCGGCGGAATCTCAAACCGGACGGGGTGACGTCGAGCTCGCGGAGTTGGAAGCCGGTGGAGACATAGATCCGTTGGTCGTCGCTGGCGGCGATGAAGAGGCTTCGATTGTGCCAGATCTCGTCGTCCCAGTAGGCATCTGGAAGGACGACTCCGTTGGCGATGAGGACCGCCTGGTTGCTGGGACCGCCTCCCCGGCCGTAGATCGCGAGATGATCCGGATAACCGGGAACGGGGGAGGCAACGATCCCACCCATGCCACTGAGCGCGCCCGCCGGGACCCGCAGGCTGATGGCACCGGTGGCGAGATCGTAGCGGGTGAAACTGGCAGATTCCTCCGGAAGCCAGACGTGGGAACCGTCGGGCCCAAGGAAATAGCGGGCGTGGAAACCGGGAAAGTTCAAGCTTCCGGCGGGTTCCAGGCTTCCAGCCTTCAGGAAAGTAAGACCGTATGTGGTTCCGAGGATCCATTGCTGACGAGCGGTCGACCACGCAGCGAACGGATGGTGCAACGCGAGGTTTGGGAACGCAGCCGAGCCAGCCGGGGACGGGATGTGGCAGCGGACCTGGCCGACGTTGTCTTGCCAATTTTCGTCCGAGGCAGAGGCGAGAATCCGCGCGACGATATCGAAGTGGCCGGGCCTCAGGGCGCGAAGCCGGATGCGGACCGTGACGGATTCACCCGGGTGGAGCACCGGGATGATGTCGATCAGGGAGTGATCCTGGAAGGACTGGCCGGTGGATGTTCCGCGATCCTGACCCAGCCATTGCAGGCCCGGCATGGGCTGGAAGTTGACGGAGGGACTGAGGACGGATTCCGGCCCGGCATTGGTCAGGATGCAGACCACCTCGAAGGGAACGTTCACCTCAGGTGGGACGGGTTGCTGCACGTGGAGGCCCAGGTCGGCGACGGCCTGGGTCGTGCGGAACTGCGTCCAGGTCGAGGCATCTTCCGGAGTTGGATCCACGGCGCTGCTGTTCGCCACGGCGGTCAGGACAACGCTGCTGGTGTCGGAAGCCCAGCGGTTTGGCAGGACCGTGACCCGGGCCTCCACGGATTCTCCGACCTCGATGGGGCCGAGCAGTTGGCGGACACGGGTGTGCTCGCGGATCGAGGGGGTCGTGGTGGTGATCCAGTCCGCGTCCCTGGGGTAGATGTCGAGGTGGATGAGGTCTACCCTGTCCGGGCCACGATTGGTAATGACGACGCGGAAATCCGATGGCAATTCGGCGCGGGTGGGGCCGGCGGCCTCAATGGAAACGGCGATGTCGGCGGTTCCGCCGGGAATGATCGGAGAGCGGGCGCTGACGATCAGGCCGGCTTGGGTCCGGAAGGCGAATCCGTTGGTTCCCCAGCGCACCTGGTCCGCGAGTGGGCCGGCGAAACGCAATCCGGGAACAACGAACGCCGCAAGCGTCCCCAGTCCGGACGTGCTCACGCGGGAGAGCACCGGGTCGAAGTACCCGAGATAGGATCCATCGAATCCGGGAATGGGCGGTGCTCCGGAGGAGAGGGTTCTCTGCTCCCATTGGTCGGCGAGATGGAAGAGATACCCGTCGAACATCGCCCAGGTGCCATCCGTGGTGAAGCGGAGGTCGGAGGAAGGGGTAAGGATCGGACGCGTGATCTGGAGGTTCAGCCGCGTGGAATCCGCGGTGTAGACGCGGAGTTCGCGTTCGCGTGCGGCCCAGAGTTGGTTGCCGATGGTGGCGAGGCGTCGGCTCAGGCTGGGAAGCAACGGCAGGGATTGGACCTCCCGATCGCCATCGAGGATCAGGATCCGTTCCATGAAGAGGACTGCCAACCGTTCGACGGGCTCCGCGAGGCTGATCAGGTCGACCATTCGTTCGTCGGGAAACGTCCGGTCGAAATCGATGCGTCCCTGCGTCAGGTTCCATCGGACGATCCGGTTGGTCCCCAGCCGGACGTAGAGCCCGCTGCCGTCGGCGATCGGAGCGATCTGCTGGGGATCCGGACCGATCGGCAGGGTCTGAAGCCGTTCCAGCGTGTTGGCCTCGAGGAGGGCGATGCCTTCAGGCGCGGATTCCGGACCGACGGCGGCCCACAAGGTGTCCGCCTTGGGATGGGCCCGCAGGTGGCGTGCGGCGAGGGCGAGCGTTGCCTGGCGGCGTGCCGGGATGGGGTCCACCCAGGTGCCCGAATGGTCGATGTTGTTCGTGGGGTCCGGGTCCGGCGTGGCGGTGACCACGGAGGCCGTGAACCGGTTCGAGCCAACGACCTGCGGGTTCAGGAACAGGGATTGGGTCACCGAGGTTCCCGGCAGCAGGAGTTCCCACGCGGCGATCTGGGATCCACCGAGCAGAAGGCTGACCTGCTGGGCTGATTGCGGGCCGACGTTGCTGACGACGATGGAAGCCGAGACCGGGGGCGCTTGGATGGAGACGTTGGTCCAGGACACCCGTTCCTGGACGTTCAGGCGGAGCGAAAGGTCCGCGGCCCTCGGGAGGCGGACGGGATCGTCGAGCACGAACAGACGGCGATCGACCCAGGAAAGCATGGCACAGCCCTGGCGACCCCACCGGACCATCCGGTGGATGTAGGATGATCCCCAGTGCCATGGGGCCTGGGATCGGCCAAGGTAAGCCCGCGTGCTGAGGTCGTGGGTGAGGATGCCGCCATAGTCGACGGCGAACAGCACCCGGTTCTGCTCAGGCAGCGGGAGGACGGCGGTGTATTGGTCCTGGGAGCCAGGAGGGACGTAACTTCCCCGCACTGCATAAGAGTCGGGATCGAGGATGAATCCACCGCCGAACACGAGGTTGGTGCCGATCAGGACGGGTTCGCCAGCGAAGGCGGAGAGCGACCAGAGTTGATCCCGGGCGGCCACTTCGACGGGGCCATCCGATTCGAGGATCACGCGCCGGGCATGTGCATTGACGACCACATGGAATTCGTTGGGTGTCCGGCCCGGGATCAGGCCGTTGCGGCTTTGGGACGGGCCGAGATCCAGCACCTGAGGCAGCGGAACTCCATTCCGGACGCCGATGGCCTGCGGTGGGCCGCTGAAGGGTTCTTCCTGTGATTCCACAAGGACAAGCAGGTCCTCTGTCGACGCCGGTGACAGGGCGAGATGGAAGGCGTCCCGGCGCGCGGGGGCGGCTGCCAATGGGAACTCGCCGGCGTGGATCCAGTCCTCCAGTTGGATCCGCTGAAGGGTTTCCGTTGTGGAGGCGAGCCACGCCACGGTGCCGGAGTCCGAGACGGTGAGACGGTGCGCGGGACGGGGCAGAGGAAGCCGGCGAAGGAACGTCCTGGAAGCGGGGTCCAGCTCCACCAGTTCCCCGGTGACCGTTGCGGCGTTGGTCTGGATGCGCAGCGCCAGCAGCGTGGTGTGCCGCGGCCACGCGGTGATGTCCGCGATGATGTCCGGCAGCGTCGATCCCATCTGGACGGAGATGGGAAGGGTGCGCGTCGTGATCCCATTCACGGTCACGGCCAGGACCACCGCCGGGGAATGGCCCGTGATGGGCACGGTGCCCGACCACTTCCCGGCCACAATGGGAACGGTGTGGGATCCGCCCGGGATCTCGACAGGATCAATGCTCTGTTGCACCTCCACCGTGGCCGTGGTGTTGGTCCGCAACACGGCACCGGCCGTCGAGATCAATTCAATGGACAACGGAACGCCGTCGCCGCTGAGGACACGTTCGCCAGGGAAGGCTCGGATGCTCTCCAGCGGACTGTCGTTGTCGACGAGGTGGATGGTGCTGCAGTTCGCAGCCCAGAGGTCAGTCGATGGACAGACCTGGATCGATCCGTGCCGGACGATCCCGTCGTCCGGTGCGGCGATGGGGAACTCCGCGAATGCAACTCCCGCGGGCACCGTGACCCATTCCGGCATCTGGATGACATCCCCGGTCACGGTGAGCCTCACGGGTCGGGGACGTTGGACCGGACTCTCGAACTCGACGCGGCCAGTGAGCGTGTCGCCCTCGTTGGCATGCGTGGGCAGCACCAGTCGGAACCGGGGTGATTCGTCGTCTGCGATACGGATCCTCGCCGTGGCGGTGGGCCATCCGTTCATGCGCGCTTCCACTCCGTCGTCCGGTTCCGGTCCATTGAGGAGGACATCGTCCGTGACCTGGACAGGGAACGAAGCCGATGCCGAATCCTTGGGGATGCGAAGGATGGAGCGCACGCTCACGCGCCCGGTGCTGGTCAGGTGGACGAGGACGTCATGGAGGGCCGGAGACGGCAGCAGGAGGACTCCGGGGGCGTCCAGGCGCCCGGTGCCTTCCGCTGCCTCGCTGGGCAGCAGGAGTGTCCATTGTCCGAGCTCATTGTCGTCGTTCAGGAGATCGAACACGGCAGGAGAGGTGCCGGGGGCGCTGAGGTGCATCCGGATCGCGGCACGGCCGTCGGCCACGTTGTCGTCGAGGTTCGAAACGGCAAAATCGAGCGAGGCTTGCTCGGCCGGGAGCAAGAGTTCCTGAGGTGCCGAAAACTCGCCGGGGGCGTCGAAGGTGATCGTGATGGGAAGCGCGGATGCAGCAGGCGTGCCGGGCGGGCGCTGGATCCGGAAACGCGCCATTACCCCGGGGTTGTCCTCGGATGCGCTGAGCGAACCTTGGGTGATCTGGACCGGCAATGTCGGTGCCCGGGGGATCGGAAGCACTGCGGTCGTCCAGACGGTGGCGTTGGGCAGCGCGGCACGGAGTTGGACATGTCGCGCGTCAGCAGATCGGAACCGGACGTTTCCAGTCCAGGATCCCGCGCTGAGGGTGACGCGCGAGGGCGAGACGGGCTCAGGTAATGGGCTGCCGATCCAGGGGGTGGCGAGGGATGGATTGGGGTGCCCCTCGGTGGCGGGGCCGACAAGCCAATCCTGGATCCCGAATTGGTTGCGGACGCCCGCGCGGGCGAGGGAGTTCGTCGGATGGAAGGTGGGCGCAACGGGCGGGCCAATCCAGATGGGCTTTGAAGCCAGGGTGGGAGCGACCAGGCAGAGTTGGTCGATCAGGCGCTCCTGCGCGTCGTAGAGTTGGACGGTGCTGTTCCGGAAATCCGGGAAGGGACCGGGCTGACTGAGGTTCGGGAAGGTGTCCGTGCGTTGGGGCCGCGTGCTCCAGACCACGATTCCTCCAGGTTCGAGAACGGCGGGTGGATGCAGGAGTCGGGAAACGGTGCGGGCAGGGCCTCCACCGCCGCCACGGACTTCGAGCGTCCAGCCGGACATGTCCACGGGCTCGCTCCCCACGTTCAGGAACTCGATCCACTGGCCGTCGAATCCCAGTTCGCTGATGACGACGCCAGCCGTCGGATGAAGGGCCGCGGAGAGGTCGACGGCGAAGTCCCCGGTGAACGTTGGTTGTCCGGCGATGTTGACGGCCTGTAGCGTGAGTGTGGCTTGGCGGTTGCCGGCTGCATCCGGCACTGACACCGGGCCGGTCTCCAGCACGAGGCGATGGACTCCTTGGGCGGTGAGGTCTGCCATGACGATGCCGCAACCGATCAGCAGCATCAGGAATCGGAGGAACGTCTGCATCTGGATTGAGTGCAGCGTCCGCGTGATTGGATCGGTCGTGCCAGCGGAAAGTGGCGGGAGGCTGCCCGGTGCCGTGAAGGCCGTGGGATCTCAGCCGGCGGCATTCATCATCCAACGCCGCGTGGGGCCGCGGCCTACAGTGGGGAGCGCGGCGAGACTCCGATCCGTTGGCAGAGCTCGGCGAAGAGGGCTTTTCGTTCGGTGGCGTCCTCGGTGTTGATGCGGATCCAGAACGGACGTTCCTCCAGGGCGAGGCGACAGGAGGTCTTGCCATGGATGTAGAGCAACAGTGCGGCGAAGAGGCAGGCCTCGCTGCCCTTCCGCTCGAGGACCCCGCGCAACAGGGCGTCGACCACTTCCGGTGGATGGAACTCAGCGGCCTCATCCAGCGTTTCGCTGAGGCCGCCGAAGATCTCCGCGGATTCGATGCCCTTGACGAGGGCTTCGATCCGTTGGCGTTTCGGGGTGAGTTCCGGGGCGTAGCGGATCACGGCCATGCGCACCTCGGCATTCGCGCTCCGTAGAAACGACTTCAGGGCCTTCCGTGCCGTGGGGGTTCCCAGACGGGCCAGGGCCTCGACCTCCCGCCAACCCTCCGTGGACGAGCGCAGGAGGATGGATTCAATCTCGCGCCGTTCCTCGGGCGTGGCCTCGTCGATGAGTTCAACGGCGTAACTGGTGCCCTCGCGCCACTTCTCATAGTCGAGGTTCATGCTCGCGCGGAAGCGGTCTACGCGTGATTCGTCCGCGGTGGGCGGTGGCGCGGTGCAAGCCGGGTTCATGGCTTCGCGGATGGCGTCCATGTCGGGCGGCGGCGGCGGTGGGAGCGGAGGTTCGAGGAAGAAGTCACTCAGCCGCGCGGGATGGTGGAGGGCTTGTTGAGGACCTCGACGGCACGCAGGGAGGCGGCGTTCCGGCCCTCGACGCCCATCTTCTGAAAGATGCTTCCCATGTGCTGCTTCACGGTCTTGTCGGACATGCCGAGGATCGTGGCCACGTCGAGGTTGCTCTTGCCCTGGGCGACCCAGAGGAGGACCTCGGCTTCGCGTGCGGTCAGGCCGAACTCGCGTTGCAAGGGGCCGGGACTGCTGAAGTCCGGATTGAATCCGCCGCCCGCCTTGGAGACGGCTTCGGTGAGGCGCTGGTCGATGGCCTCGGCGCGGGCGAGGCGCGCGTGAACAGCGGCGAGCAGGTCTTCGCGGATCACCGGCTTGGTCAGGTAATCATCGGCCCCGAAATTCATCCCCACGCGGACGTCGGCCTTGTCGCCCTTGGCGGTCAGGAACACGAACGGGATGCCCGCCAGATCCTTGTCGGCGCGGAGGGCCTGCACGACGCCGTAGCCGTCCATCTCGGGCATCATGACATCGCAGAGGATCAGGTGCGGTTGCTCGCGTCGGGCGGCTTCCACTCCGGTGACGCCGTTCCCGGCGGTGACGACCTCAAAGCCCTCCATCTCCAGGAGCAGGGCAATGTTTCGTCGCATGGGCACTTGGTCTTCGATGATCAGGATCTTTTTTGCGCTCATGGATGTGTGGGGTGAGTGAGCCACGGGATCCGGGGAAGCGCCATCCGTCCTTGGTCGGAGGGAGCACTCGTCCAGCATCTATCCGCTCGGGCAGAAGCGTCCGCACCGAGGCGCCGCGTGGGGGCACGCGGCCTACAATACAGGATGCTGAAGGCCGACTACCCCAGTCGGCGCGTGCTTCACCATCCCGGTCGGGCGAACAAGCATGAATCCCTAGAGCGGGATGTCCTCAGGCCGGACTTCGAGGCATTCGTCCTGATCCTCCCACAGGACGGCGGGATAATGTTCGAGGAGCACGGGGACGATCTTTTCGGCGACGTCGGCGAGGAGTCGCTCGATGTTTTCGGCAGCTTCCTCGTACTTGGCATCGTAGTCCGATTTGGTGCGCCGCTTGTCATCCCAATGGGCGACCTCGTGGAACTCGGCGTACTCGTTCGACCATTTGGTGATGCGGGCCATCACATCGGCCGGGATCTGGTCGGGGGGGATGGCCGGTTCGTTGCAGTGCAGGCAGAGGAGGCCGAACTCGCCGACCTCACGGGTCAGGAGGGGCAGGAGCGGGGCCCGGCAGCATTCGGCATGGACGTAACCGACGGGCATGTTGACCAGGCGCTGGTGCCAGATGCCGCGTTCGTTGGCGATCTGGGCGGCGAGACGATACGCCCCGACCAGAGGGTGGGACATCCGCCACGACTGACCGTGGAGTTGCCCCAGGGTCTGGGAGCACCAACGCGCCAGGGTCAGGTCATCGAAGGTCCGAAATGACTTTGCGTACTCCTTCCAGAGGCGGTCGAGCGAGGAGTCGGACTGGTCTTGCGGTTCTGGCACGGTGGGAGGGTAGTGCAGGAATGGGATCCGGTGAAGAAGCGGATGCGATGGAATAGCCCGCAGGAACCCCTACGGGACGATCGGGATCAGCGGTTGGGTCCAGGCGGCCTCCATCTCGCCGGGACGTCCCGGATTGGGCTTGGGCTTGGAGGAGGTGATCCGGGCGCGCACGTAGAGCTCATCACCGCGGAGTTGGTAACTGGCCTTGGTTCCATCGACCACGGCGAGGACCGTGCCAATGTCCGGACTGTAACGCTGGCTGACCCGAAGCGGGATCCCCGTGGCGCTGGTGAGCGGGGAGCGGGTGGGATTGAAATGGCGTCGGGTGCCGATGAACTCGATGCGGTACTGGGTTCCGGGCGTGGGTTGCACCTCGACATCGAGGTGGTCGCCGTGCCGTCGGACATCGCGGAGTTCGACGCCGCTGGACGCGTAGAAGTCACCGGCTTCGAGGGCGGCGATGAGATCCTCGACGCGGAGGGATCTGGCACGGACGTGGACCCATCCGCGCCCGGCGTTGGAGAGTTGGACGTCGTTGGTGTGGTAGTTGTGACCGTCGTCCACAGCGAGGCCGAACATGGGGCCGAGATTGAGGAAGGCGAGGCGCCAGGTGAGGGCGATGTCCCACATCCGTTCGGTGCCTGGATGACCAGCGTCGCCTTCGTTGTGGACGGAAGGATGGCCGTTGTAGACCTCGAAGAACTGTTCGCCCCGGATCTGCATGAGTTCCTCGGCGGTGATGGCCCAACCGAAGTTGGGATGGTTGATGTGCGGGAACATCGGTTGACCGGTGGCCTTGCGCTGGGCGAGGACGGCATCGGTGTTCCTCTGGAGGACGTCGACGACATTGGATCCACCCTGGGCCTGGATGGGGAATCGCAGGTTGTGGGCGTTCATGTGGAGCGGCGCGTTGAGATGGCGGTCGGTGATCTCTTCGCCGGCGATCAGGAGGAAACTTCCCGGCTCCTCGATGCGCCCCCGATATTCGTCGAGAGGGCGCAGCCGGACCTCGTTGGTTTCGCCGCGGGAGCGCTGGTGGACCCAGTTGGTACCCCAGGCGTCGATGTACTTCCGGAGGGCGACCCCATTGCCGCGGCCGTTGGTGCCCCCTTTGAGGGGAAACCAACGTTCGCCGGACTGCATCACGTTGTGATCGGAGACGGACAGGAAGTGGTAGCCTTGGTTGCGGTACCACTGCGCGATCATCTCGGGGTAGTCATCGCCGTCGCTCCACAGGGAATGGGTGTGGAGGTTGCCCTTCCACCAGCGCGCGCCGGACTCCGGTTTGGCCTTGGTGGCGCAACCGGAAACGAGGGCGAGGAGGCAGGTGGCAACCCAGGCCACGACGGCGGTTCGGCACATGGCGGGATCAGCGGTTGTTGGCCGTGAGCGCGTGATCGTCGCGGGAGCGGGCGATCTCGTCGTTGTTCATGGCGTTGTAGATGATCCACTGCTCGTTGTGGAACGAGCCGTCGGGGCGGAAGGTGAGCTTCGCGAAGAACTTCTTTTCGAGGTCGATGAGGAGCTGCTCGTCACGGCTGCGCAGGCGGTCGAGGACGCGCGGGTTGCAGACGACCTTGACCTGGAAGTCCGACTCGTCGCGGGGGCGTGCCTTGAGGATGGCGGTGAGCTTGCGCTGGATCTCGACGGACATGGTTTCGGCGGACTTGATGAACCCGCGGCCGCGGCAGTGGACGCAATCCTCGTAGAGGGAGGACTGGACGGACTCCGTCTGGCGCTGGCGGGTCATTTCCATGAGGCCGAGCTGGGACAGGGGGAGGACGTGGGTCTTGGCCTTGTCGCGACGCAGGCCGTCCTTGACGCGCTGGTAGACCTGTTGCTGGTCCTTCCGGTGCTTCATGTCGATGAAGTCGAGGACGATGATGCCGCCCATGTTGCGGAGGCGGAGCTGGCGGCAGATCTCGTCGGCGGCCTCGATGTTGACCTTGAGGATGGCGGAGTCGTGGTCCTTGCCGCCCTTGTGCTTGCCGGTGTTCACGTCGATGGCGACGAGGGCCTCGGTCTCGTCGATGACGAGGTATCCGCCGGAGCGCAGTTGGACCTGGCGTGAGAAGGCGGATTCGAGCTGGCGGGTGATGTTGAACCGGTCGAAGAGCGGCTCGGCCTCGTTGTAGAAGTGGATCTTCTTCACGGAGCGCTTGGAGATGCGCTCGATGGCTTCGCGGATGTATTCGAACTTCGGGTTGTTATCGATGACGATCCGGGTGACGTCCTCGGTAAGGAAGTCGCGAACGGTCCGCTCGATGAGGTCGGGCTCCTGGAAGACGCAGGTGGCGAGGGGCTGTTCCTTGATCTTCTGCTGCACGCCGGACCACTCCTCGAGGAGCATGGCGAGGTCGCGGATGAAGTAACGCTTGAGCTTTCCTTCGCCCGCCGTGCGGACGATGACGCCCATGCCCTCGGGGATGGAGAGTTCGCGCACGATCTTCTTGAGGCGCTGGCGTTCCTCGTGGCTCTCGATCTTCCGGGAGATGCCGGACTGGTCGGAGTTCGGGAGGAGGACGAGGTAGCGCCCGGGCAGGGCGAGATTCGTCGTGACGCGGGGACCCTTGGTGCCGATGGCGTCCTTGGTGACCTGGACGATGATCTCGGAGCCCGGCGGGAAGAGGCGGGGAACGTCCTTCTGGGTGAACTTCGGCTTCTCGCGGCGGCGGTTGCGATCGTCGCGTTCGATGATCTCGACGTTGGAGTCGAGGGAATTGGGCACGATGTCCCAGTAGTGGAGGAAGGCGTTCTTTTCGAAGCCGATGTCGACGAAGGCGGCCTTGAGGTTGTCTTCGAGGTTCTTGACCTTGCCCTTGAAGATGGAGCCGACGAGGCGGACGTCATTGGTCCGTTCGACGGTGAACTCCTCGAGGCGTCCGTCCTCGAGGACGGCCACGCGGCTTTCGAGGGGTTCGGCATTGATGATGACCTCCTTGACGGTCTTGGGCTCGGGATCGATGAGGTCGCGAACCTTGCGGACGACTTCCTTCACCGCGGCCTTGGCCTTGTCGATGATGGAGCGTGGTGCGGGTTCGGGTTGGTTGCCGCGGCTTCGGGTGTCGCGGCCTTCGGAGGTTGCGGGTTCCCGGCGATCGCGTGATTCGCGTGGTTCACGACCACCGCGATCACGTCCACGGCCTTGTCCGCGGTCGCGTCCCCGGCCATCGCCGCGGCCGTCATTGCGTCCGCGGGCGGGTTCGGATGTCCGGCCCGGAGTCCCGGTACCGGAAGGTTCCGCCTCGTCCCGGGATTCGGGATGAGGATGGTCGTGGTCATGATCATGATCCGGGTCGGGATGGTCATGCCGGGTGTCGGCGTGATCGTGGTCGTGGTCATGGTCGTGGTCATGGTCGTGCCCATCTCCGGCGTTGGCAGGGCGTGAGAAGTCGGGATTGCGGTAGGACTGGTCACGACCGGAGGTGGTGAGATCGGGTTCGTGCTCGTGTTCGGCGTCTTCGGGGAGGCCTGCGGCGACGTTTTCAGCGCGTCGGACCTCGGCTTCGTACTGACGGGTGTCGAACACCCGATCGGACTCAGGACGGGCTCCGATGGGTTCCTGGTTGGGGGTGGGGCCGGAGCGGCCTGGTGCGCGATGGCCGAGTCCGCCGGACGGGCGGAAGCGGGCTGGACCGCGGCCCTTCTTGAAAGTCTGGTAGCTCATGGGAGAGGGAGGTGAACGGTGGAAGGAAAGGGGTTTCGTGAACGGGTCAGTAGTGGCGGCGATTCTGGTGGATGTTCTGGAGAATGCCGACCGCGAGGAGGGAGCACACCACTGATGTTCCGCCTGCTGAGAGCAGGGGCAGCGGAATGCCTGTCACAGGCATCAATGCGATGTTCATACCGATGTTTACGAAGATGTGCGTGAATAGGAGTGCAACCACACCGGCCGCGAGGATGCGGCCGAGGCGATCGCGGGCCTGGCCGGCGATTTTCACCCCGGAAAACAGGACCACGGAATAAAGCCCGAGAACGACAAGGGACCCGGCAAAGCCGGTTTCCTCAGCGATCACGGAGAAAATGAAATCATTATGGGCCACGGCACGAGGCAGGTAACCGAGGGCTCCCTGAGTGCCCTGCCTCCAGCCCTTGCCGGTGAAGCCGCCGGATCCAACGGAGATCAGGGCCTGCTTCACATTGTAACTCTTTTTGTCCTTCTCGGCGCGGGCAACGAGGCGCTCGGAGTCGGTAGCGTTCTTGGGTGCGAAGTCGAGGTTGAAGTACACGAGGAGCCGGTGCTTCTGGTATTCTTCGAGCCGGATGAAGCTCCACTTCGGGGAGGCGAACATCACGTCGACCAGGACGAGCGAGACAAGCAGGAGGCCGCAGGCGAGGAAACGGATGAGGAACCGCTGGGGCACGCCCGCGACCAGCATCATGACAAGCGCCATCGGCAGGAAGACGAGGGCTGAGCCAAGATCGGGTTGTTTGACGATGAGGCCGAACGGAAGGAGGGCCATTCCGAGCGCCTTCATGAACAGGGCGGGCGAGGCCAGTTCGCCCACGGGACGGGACAGGAAGTTCGCGACGGCAAAGAGGAAGGCCAGCTTCGCGAATTCGGAGGGTTGGAACTGGATCGGGCCCAGATCGATCCAGCGCTTGGCACCAAGCCGTTCCACGCCGACCACGTAAACGCCGACCAGAAGCAGGATGGAGAACCAGTAGGCAAGGAGTGCCCAACGGGCGAGCCGCGCGTAATCAATGAGGCAACTGGCACCGACCAACACGATGCCGAGCACGTAGGCAAGGGATTGGCGGACGGCGGTGTAATCGAACCAGGCTGCATTGCGGGCCGCCTCGTTGGCACCGGTGGCGGAAAAGATGAAGAGGGCACCCACCGCCATCAATCCGAGCACGCCCAGCCAGAGCGTCCTGTCGATCAGGCGCTCACGCTGGACGTTGGGTTGGAGGCTGGCCGGAAGCATCGTCAGTTGGAGTTTTGGGCCACGGTGCCGCGTTCCCGATCGCGGAGGTGTTCGTAGATCCGGCGCGCGACCGGCGCACAGGTGCCGCCACCCGAGCCTCCACTTTCAACCATGACCACCACCGCATACCGCGGCGATTCGTACGGCGCGAAGCTGGAGAACCAGGTGATGCGGTCGATCAGGCGGCGTCCGGCCTTGACCTCTGCCGTGCCGGTCTTGCCGCAAACGGCAAAGTCACGGACACGGGCGCCTTTGCCAGTACCCTCATCGAGGGCGACGTCATCGCGCATGGCGGCGTGCAGGATGGCCAGGTGCTCGCGCTTGATGGGGAGTTGGGTCCGGACCTGCGCGGGGCGGACGTGTTCCGCCGGTTCGCTGGAGAGAGGGTCGCCGGGTTCAAAGCGGTCGATGAGGCGCGGCCAGTACACCGTGCCGCCGTTGGCAACGGCCGCCATGACCATGGCGAGTTGCACGGGAGTGACCGTGATCTCCTGTCCGATGCTGAGGTTGGCTGTCTTTCCCCTGAGACCGCCGGCGGGAACCTCGGCCACGTCGGGGACGATTCCGGTGGCTTCCTCGTTGAGCCGAAGGCCTGGCTTCTCGCCCAGGTGAAGGCGCCGGGCGTAGTCGAGCAGGTTGTCGATGCCAAGGCGGAGCCCGTACTCGATGAAGTAGGAGTTGCTGGACTTGATGAAGGCGCGGTTGAAGTCGTACTCGCCCGCCGGTGCGGTGTCGTCGATGTCATGATTCCGACCGATGCGGTAGTAACCGAGCGTCCGGATGCGATCGTCCACGTTCTGGGTGGTCAGGATGCCGTGTTCGAAGCAGGCGAGGGCGGTGACGATCTTGAAGGTGGAACCCGGGTTGTAGGAACCGTAGGTCGCCCTGTTGAAGAGGTACTTCATCTTCGGATCGAGCAACCGCTGGTTCTCAGCGTGGCTGATGCCGTCGATCCATGCGTTTGGATCGAAGGACGGGGCGGAGGCGCAGGCGAGGATGTCGCCGTTGCGGATGTCGACGACGACGGCGGCACCGCGTTCGTCGCCATTGACCTGGGCGAGGGATTTCTCGACCGCCTTTTGGAGGGGAAGATCCAGCGTGGTGACGAGGGTGTCGCCGATCACGGGTTCCGCGAGCATGATTTCCCCCTGACGATGGCGGTAGCCGGAGCTGTTGATGAGGATGCTCTTGGCACCGGCCTTGCCACGGAGTTGGCGATCAAAGGCGGATTCGAGGCCAATGAGGCCTCGGTAGTCCCGCAGGCGATAGTCGAAAGCCTGGTCGTCCTCGCCGGAGGTGTCGTGGGTTCGGACGGCACCGATGATGTGGGCGGCGAGTTGGCCGTGGGGATAGGACCGGACGGGAACGAGTTCGAGTTCCACGCCAGGGATGGACCATCCTTGCTCGGTCAGCACCGCGACCTGGGCCGGGGTCAGGTTGTTGAGTACTGGAAAGGGCAGGGCACGCTCGCGGCTCCAGTGGCGGAAGAGATCGGCCTCGGTCTTGGCGACCTGGGTATTCAGGCGCTGATTGATCTGCTGGACGATGTTGGAGACCACGACGAAGCGGGCATGGCGCTTCAGCCATTCGCGTTCGTTGGGCGTGATCAGGACCTTCTTGGGAGTCTTGGAAAACCGAGCCGTGAGTCGCGACCAGAGTCCGGCAGGTGCCGTGTTGGTCGCTCCCCGGGAGGCCAGCAGTTCGCGGCGAAGCTGACGTTCCTTTTCGGCAAACTGGGGCAGGAGTTCATCCAGATAAACGTCGAGTCGGTAGCGCGGTTGGTTCTCGGCGAAGGCCAGGCCGTTGCGATCAATGATCCGTCCGCGCATCGCTGGGAGGCGGACGCTGCGATAGCTTTGGCGTTCCTGGCTTCGACGATAGTCGGAACCAGACAACACCTGTACCCGCCACAGGCCGCCAAGGAGCACCAGCATTCCCGCGATGACCCCCCATGCGAGGATCCGCAGCGGGCGCTCGCCCTTGTTCAGTTGGTCGAAAATCAGCATGGCTCGTCAGGTGCGACCGCGTTTCATTTCCCGGTTGGTGGCATACGGACCGGGACCGGCCTGCTGGTACTCAAAGGTTCCGCGGAGCTGATCGAAGAAAATGAAGGCAACGGGGCAGGCGATGCCGTTCAGGAGGCCGAGCCCGAGGAGTTGCCGCAGGGTGAACCACCCCCAGGCGGGTTCGGCTCCACCCATTTCGAGGATGAGCGCATGGGCGAGGGGCACGCCGATGCCGCCTCCGAAACCCAGCCAGAACTGAGCATAACGCTGATCGCGTAGGAGGAGGTGCTGACGGGTGTTGAGCAGGAACCCCAGGACGAAGAGCGGTGCCACTCCGGTGCCAAGCCTGCTGCCGGACAACGAATCCGCCCACAGTCCGGCCACGATGGTGAGGGTAGTGACGATTCCAAGACCGTGGGTGAACGCAGCATAAACCACGATCGCCGGGAGAATGTTCGGTGGCGCACCCAGCACGACGCGCATGGGAATGAGCCCCGTCTGGAGGTAGACGGAGATCCATGTCACGAGGAACAGCAGCGCTGGAGTGAGCCAGGTCATTGCTGAAGCACCCAGACCTCCTCGAGGCGGTTGAGGTTGGCACCCAGACGGACCCGGGCCGTGGTGAACAGCCCGGCATTGGCGGGGTGCGTGTCGATGATCTTCCCGACCGGGAGACCCTTGGGAAAGATTCCTCCGTCGCCGCTCGTAACGACGGTGTGGCCGGCGAGGATCTGGGGACTGTGTTGGAACGTGCTCATCTCCAGAGCGCCGGATTCGACGGTTGATTGGGGCCCCTTGATGATCCCCTGATCACGCGTCTCGGCGATCAGCACGGCGACGCCACAGGCAGCATCACCCACCAGTGCCACCTGGCTGTGGCTGTGGGCGACGACCGCGATCCGTCCGACCAATCCTTCGGCCGTGACCACGGGTTGGTTGACCTGTGCTCCGTCCCGTGATCCGTAATCGATGAGCATCGTTCGCCACCAGGTGCTGGGATCGCGACCGACGATGCGCGCCGGACGGGGCTTCCAGGGGCCGCGGGGAAGAAGTCCGAGTTGCGTCCGGATGCGGTTGTTCTCGGCGAGAGCGTCGTCTGCCTGGGTGGCGTGGAAACGGAGTCGGGCGTTGTCCGCCTCGAGGCGGCGCAGTTCCGAAATCAGCGTCTGTCGCGGGAGGAGTTGGTAGGAGGCTCGGTCGACGAAGGATTCGGCCGCCGTGGACAACCCAAAGAGGGGGAGGAAAAAGCCACCAACCGCCAGTTTCAAACGGGAGGACGCGCCCGATGGCAGGTTCAGCAGAACCAGCAGCACCAAGGCGCAGAACGCGAGAGCGATGTAATGAGAGCGCTTGAACAAGGTTCGTCCCGTCTTATCCGGGGCGAACGCCGAGCGAAGGGATCAGGATCGTGGAACGCATGGTTGGAATCAGGCCGTGGACGAAGCGACGCGCTTGAGGAACGCCAGCTCCTGGAGCACACGCCCGGTCCCGGTCGCCACCGCGCTCAGGGGGTCGTCCGCGATGTGCACCGGCAGCCCGGTCTCCTGCGAGACGAGGCGGTCGATGTTGCGGAGCAACGCCCCGCCGCCCGCCATGACGATCCCGCGGTCGACGAGGTCGGCCGAGAGTTCTGGTGGGCAGCGTTCGAGGGTGATGCGGACGGATTCGAGAATGCTGGAGAGGGGTTCCTTGAGGGCCTCGCGGATTTCCTCGGAACGGACAGTGACCGTTCGAGGGAGTCCGGCGGACAGGTCGCGACCCTTCACCTCGATGGTGAGTTCCTGTTCGAGGGGATGGGCCGAACCGATGCGGATCTTGATCTCTTCGGCGGTGCGTTCGCCGATCATCAGGTTGTGGGCCTTCTTCATGTGCGCGACGATGGTGTCGTCGAACTCATCGCCTCCCACGCGTACGGACCGGCTGAACACGATGCCTGCCAGCGAAATGATGGCGATCTCGCAGGTTCCCCCGCCGATATCGACGATCATGTTGCCGGCCGGTTCATGCACCGGAAGTCCGACGCCAATGGCCGAAGCCATCGGTTGTTCGATGAGATAAACCTCGCGGGCTCCCGCGTGGGTCGCCGAGTCCTTGACGGCGCGCTTCTCCACTTCCGTGATCCCACTAGGCACGGCGACGACGACTCTCGGGGCGATCAGCTTGCGATGGTGAACCTTCTGGATGAAATGCCTCAGCATCGCCTCGGTGATTTCAAAGTCGGCAATGACGCCGTCTTTCATCGGCCGGATGGCGACGATGTTGCCGGGGGTTCTGCCAAGCATGCGCTTGGCTTCTTCACCCACGGCCAGAACATTCGTGGTTCCCGCCTGGATGGCGACAACCGAAGGCTCACGCAGAACAATCCCCTGGTCCCGCACATACACGAGCGAATTGGCGGTTCCGAGGTCGATCCCGATATCGTTGGAGAAGAGACCCTTTAGTTGCGCGAACATGAATTGTGCCCAACGAGCACGTGCTCAGAGTGGGGGTTGGAATGGCGGGTGGTCAAGGTCTCCTTGTGAATAGCTTGGGGACAAATCCAACCGGCGCCTTCGCCGGCTGGTTCCGGATGGGTGCGGTTGGCCTGTGGGCCCCACATCACACCTTCTTCGTGCATTGCACGCCCAGCTTGAGCAGCGCCTGTGCGTCTGCGTCCGACTTGGCCTCGGCGTAGATCCGGAGGATCGGTTCGGTACCGGAACCGCGCAGCATGAGCCATGTGCCGTCCTCAGCGATGAACTTCACCCCGTCGAACGACTTCACCTCCTTGACCGACGATTTCAAAAGCCTCGTGGGACCCTTGTCGCGACAGAACTCCATGAGCGCCGCCCGCTTTTCGAGCGGGAAGTGGGTGTCGATCCGGGCGTACCGATGGGGGCCGTATTCCTTTTCGAGGCCTGCGAGGAGTTTTGTGAGCGGCTTTTTCTCGAAGGCGAGCAACTCCAGCAAGACCAGGCCGGCCGCAATGCCATCCCGCTCGGGGATGTGGCCAGGAAACCCGATCCCACCGCTTTCCTCGAACCCAAGGAGGACACCGCCCTTGATCATCTCGGAAGCGATGTACTTGAAGCCGACACCGGTCTCGACGAGTTCAAGGCCGTGGCGGGCGCACATCTTGTCCACCATCGAGGTGGTGGTGAGCGCCTTCACCACCCGGCCGGTCTGTTTGCGGTTGAGGATGTAGTGCTGGAGCAGCAGGCAGATGATCTGGTGGGTGGACAGCGCGTTGCCGCGTCCGTCCATGCCACCCACGCGGTCCGCATCCCCGTCGGTCACCAGACACAGGTCGTGGGGATGCTTGGCGAGATAGGCGGCGGACTTGACGTAATTCCGTGCGATCGGCTCGGGATTGATGCCGCCAAATCCGGGGTTGTGTTCGCCGTTCAGGGTGGTGACCTGGCAGGAAGTGCCCGCGAGGAGTTCGTCGAAACAGCCGGCCCCGACGCCATAGAGGGCTTCGTGGGCGAAACGGAGTCCGGACTTGGCGATGAGGTCGAAGTCCACGAGGCGCTTGATGGCGGCGTAGTGGGCGGGCCGCACATCCTTGAGGACAATCTTCTTCTCCTTCCGGGCCTGGTCGAAGGGGATGGATTGCACCGGAGACTTGTCCAGAAGGGCCTCGACGGCCTGACACATCACCGGCTCGGCGGAGCCGCCGTAGAATGCCTTCAGCTTGAAGCCATTGAACGCCGGCGGATTGTGGGAGGCGGTGAGCATCACCCCGCCGATGGCCTTCTGCTGCTTGACCGCATAGGAGACGGAAGGGGTGGGCGTGGGTGTGTTGGTCAGGGTGACGATGAACCCGTTGCCCGCGAGGATTTCCGCGACGCGGAGGGCGAACTGGTCGGAGAGGAAGCGGCGGTCGTAGCCGACGACGGTCTTCTGGGTGGTGCCGGGAACGGGGTTGGCCTTCCAGAAGTCCGCCGTTGCCTGCGCGACACGATCGACATTGGCGAAGGTGAAGTCTTCCGCGATGACGGCCCTCCAGCCGTCGGTACCGAACTTGATCGAAGCCATAGGGGTATGTTGGTGCGCGATGAAAACCCGCAATCGGGTGGGATGCGAACCCAAACTTGGAATCCAGCCCGATGGCCCTGCGTGCCAAAACCTCCCTTGCGCAGGGATGGAGGGAGCTGGCAGGCTGTGCGGCCCGATATCATGCCAGTCAATGTGCGTATCCCGACCCCGCTCCGGAAGCTGACCGGAGAAGAGGAATTGGTTCAGGTCCAGCCCGGTACCGTCGCCTCGGCCTTTGCCGAGATGCAGCAGCGTTTTCCTGGAATCCAGGAACGCCTGTTGGACGAGGCCGGAGAAGTGCGTCGTTTTGTGAACGTCTACGTGAACGAGGAAGACATCCGGTTCCTTGAGAACCAGCACACGCCGCTGAAGGACGGCGACGAAGTGAGCATCATCCCGGCGATTGCCGGAGGTTGAGCGCTGCTTCTGAATCCTTCCATTCACGCCTGCACCCCATCCAGCCCATGCCCGCCAAATCCAGGAAACCTGCGGCTCCCGCCACCCCGCGGGCAGCCGCCGTCAGCCGGTCGGTGAAGCCAACCGGCAAGGAAAGTGCAACCGTTGTCCAGCGGCGCCTGTGGCTGACCTACCCGCCGAAGCGGATCAAGGCACCGGTGATCTGGGAGTTGGGCCACCGGTTCGAGCTTTCCACGAACATCCGGCAGGCAAGCGTGACCGACGAGGTTGGGATCGTGTGTCTGGAAGTGCAAGGGTCGGCCACGGAGGTGGAAGCAGGATTGAAGTGGCTGAAGAAGCTCGGACTCAGTGTCGAACCGGTGGAATTGTCGACCGTGGCGGGCTGAGTTGATCTGGCTTCGCTGCAAGCCTGCCGGCTTGCTGTATCGGGACCATTGGATGGTCCGAAGTCCAGGACAACGCTATCCCGGTGGGTTCCCGGGAAGCTCCGCCGAAGCATCGGCGAAGGGCTTTCGGGTTTTTTCTGGGAAGCCCTAATTTCGGGGAGAGGGTGGGGTGGATGCAGTCATGGCTTGACCGGATGGCCTCGGGCCTCCTATCACGCGTTCGTCAAGATCCCCCCTAACCTTAATTAACAGATAGCCATGACGAAGCGCGACATCGTCGTCCGGATAAGCCAAGAACTGGAGCAGGATGAAGGGTCCAACCAGGAAGCCCACGTCAACCAGGAAGTTGTCCTCAAGATCGTCCAAAAGACCCTCGACATCATCTCTGATGCTGTAGCGGAAGGTGAGACGATCGAATTGCGGAACTTTGGTGTGTTCGAAGTGAAGATCCGCAAGGCGCGGATCGGACGTAATCCGAATGATCCGGAGAACGACGTCCCGATTCCCCCGCGGGCGGTGGTGAAGTTCAAGCCCGGCAAGGAAATGCGGGAACGGGTGCTGAAGCTGACCCCGAAGGCTTGAGGCGGAACCTCACCCGGATTTCGGGCAGGCGGTGGTCGGTTCCAGCCGGGGGCGGCAAGGGACTTTCCAGGACGGGCGCATCGGAATTCCGATGCGCCCGATTTTTTTCGGCATGGCCCGCAGGTTTCGGCCTGTGTACGTTCCCGCCCTTTATGCAGCGTCTGAAGGGCTTTCGAGAATTCTATCCGGAGCCGCTCCCGCCGGGTGAGGAGTGGAGTTGTGATTTGCGCCAGCACATCTTTGATTGCTGGCGACGGACCGCACGGCGGTACGGGTTCCGGGAGTATGATGGGCCGCCTCTCGAACCGCTGGACCTCTACACGGCGAAGTCTGGGGATGAGATCGTGTCCCAGTTGTTCAACTTCCTGGACAAGGGCAATGACGCGGTCTCCCTCCGACCGGAGATGACACCGACGGTCGCACGCATGGTGGCAGCAGCGGAGCGGGCCTATCGGAAGCCGATCAAGTGGTACTCGATGCCGCAATTGTTCCGCTATGAAGCCCCGCAAAAGGGGCGGTTGCGGGAACACTTCCAGTTCAACTGTGATCTGTTTGGCGAGGAGGATCCCGCAGCGGACGCTGAGGTGGTGGCCCTGCTGATCGACGTCCTGAGGTCGATGGGACTGACCGAGGAGGATTTCGTGATCCGGCTGAGCAGCCGGAAGGCGTGGCAGGCATTCTACGAATCCCAGGGTGGGCAACCCGATCAGGCTTATGCCTTCTTCCAGGCCGTGGACAAGATGGAGCGGGACGACGCAGAAACCAGTGCGCGTCGTTTTGCACCCACGGGTGTGACACCCGCGGCGGTGAAGGAGTTCGTGTCGGCAGGTGTCCCCACGGCCGAGTTGCAGGGGATTCTGGACAATCTTTCCGCTCGAGGCCTGGGGGCCTACGTGAAGATCGACTACGGCGTCATCCGCGGCCTGGCCTACTACACCGGCGTGGTGTTTGAGGCGTTCGACCGGAAAGGTGAGTTCCGGGCCATTGCGGGCGGTGGACGCTACGACAACCTCGTCAGCCTGCTGAGCGGAGGGAAGGTGAAGCTGCCCGCCTTGGGATTCGGAATGGGCGACGTCGTGCTGGCGTTGCTCCTGAGGAAGCGGGGGAAGGTTCCCTCGTTCTCGTCGACGATTGACGTCATGGTGCTGGTGGAGGACGAGACCCTGCGTCTGGAATCGCTGGCCTTGGTGCAGCAGCTCCGGGAGGCCGGCAAAGCGGTGGAGTACAGCCTGACGCCCCTCAAGTCGGACAAGCAGTTCAAGCGTGCGCTCGAAATGGGAGCCGGGCACTGGGTCCGACTGGAGCGTGCGGAGGGTGGAATTCAGGTCCGTGTAAAGGACCTGAAGACGCGGACCGAGGCCACCGGACAACCAGCCGGGGTGCTGGCGTTGCTTTCCGGCGGCGCAGCGGCGGCCAGCTGAAGATCGAAATCGCAGGCGGCGCGACGGTCTACTCCGACTGGTTCAGGACCTTGAGGGCCTTCTTTGGGTTCGAGGGCCGGAGGATGAGGAGACCGTTGCGCGCCTTCGGGCTGGTGGCGCAGTAGGCGTATTCGATGTTGATCCCAGCGTCCCCCAGACGGCGGGCGATGGAGGCCAGACCGCCGGGCCGGTTGTCCCCGTGGATCATGAGCACATCGCTCTCCACCACGAGGGCCTGGCGATCCTCGAAGAGTTCCATCGCGCGACGCGGTTCGCTGACGACCATGCGGATGACGGTGTGGTCGACCGTGTCACTGGTGGAGATGGCGTAGATGTTGATCCGGGCCTCGGCGAGGGCCTCGCAGACGCGCGCAAGGGACCCAGGACGGTTGTCGAGGAACAGCGCCAGTTGAGTTGTCAGCTCCATGGTTTCCATTCAGCCGGACTCGTCGCTGGATGGCGAGGAAAGGAATGGGCCGCGGTCCATTTCTCCGCGTTCACCCATCAAATGAGGACCCGTTCGTTGGTGGGGAGCCAGGGATCTGTAGGCCGGGTGACCTCACCCGGCGCATGCATTGAAGACTGTAGACACGCTGTAGACCGCCCGTTCATTGCCGCAAATCACTCTTTCCGTAGAGGGTCGATTCCCTGCGCGATCCAACGGCATGGAGACGGCTAAGGGTTGGTGCCCCCGGGCGTTGGCGGGAGGACCGTGAAGGTGGACGAAGCCGAAGCCGGACGTCCCCAGGCGCGATCGACCGTCTGGCTGCCGAAGGTGACCTCATCCAGCAGCGGATTGAGGTCGGCATCCGGACCGACGAGGAGCACCTGCTCACCACCCGCGGACAGCTTGAAGCTGGCGTGAAGTCCGGGGGTGTCAGAACCGTTCTCGTCGCACCACACGAGCAGGAATCCGCCGGCGGGAAGGATGGTGCCTTCCGGAAAGGCCCATTTCCGCGGGTTGTCCGGGTTGTCGCTGAGGTAATGGCCGGTCAGGTCGAAGGGTTCGGCGGAAGCATTCCTCAGTTCCACCCAGTCGTCGTATTGGCCTTGGGGGTCGGGGATCGTCCGTGTGTTGCTGGCCATGAGTTCGTTGATGACGACGGGCGACTGGGTACCGGCGGAGGTCGTCACGCGGTAGGTGTAGGTGACCTGCTCGGCGCCGGGAGGACTGAACGCCGCGGCTCCGGCAATGTTGGCGGAGCGGGCTTCGACGTAGTACCGCACCTTGACCCCGGCCAGATGACCCGGCGTCGAGCCGCCATAGATGCCGTCTCCAGCGGCACCGTCGCTATGCGCCCCATCATCGAGCATCGGAACGGCTGTGAACTTGCCGGCAGGTCCGCCCCGCGACCACAGCCAGACGGACTGCACGGATTCGCCGGACTGTCCCTGCACGGCGGCCGTGATGACGGCGGACTGGCCGGCAGCAGGCGATGTGGGAGTGGAGACTGCGGAAATGACAGGAGGCAGTGATCTCAACTCGGCGTGGTTGATGAGTGTGTTGTAACGGTTGGTGACGAAGGTTCGGAGGGCGACGAGGTCCGAGTTGTACGTCGCCATGGTATAGCTCTTCTTCGGATCGGCGGTGATGTACGACAGGCTGAGGGCCGACATCTGGTTGATGACCGGCGTGAGCACCGTGGGATTGAAGGATTCGGCCAGGATCGTCCGCATGTGCGCGAGGTAACGCTGACGCAGCTCAGGGACGCCCAGGAACTTGATGAGCAGCGGACGGTTGGTTCCTGAAGCCCCTTCGACGGGAGAGAGGGAGACGTCTGCAGCGGTAAAGGATTCGTTCCCGTCGTGCTCGATCGGATGGATCCGACCGCTCTCGGGCTCGTAGTAAAATCCGTAGTCCGCACCCTTGTTGAAGTAGCTGTCGTCGTCGGCAAACACGTTTTCGACCGCGAGGAACCACAGCCAGCGATCGACCGCGAAGACGTCTTCGACTTCGTTGCGGAAGGTCGCGGCGGGCGTGTTGTGGAGGACGTCGATGGCGTGCACGAGGCGCTCCCAGGCGTTCGTGGAGTTCGAGGTCTTGAGTTCATAGTTGGCGGTATAGGCGCTGATGGCGCTGCCCTGCCATGAGAAGGCGGAGAGATCCGAGCTGAACATGCCGCCACCTCCCGGACCTCCGCCCCCGGGCCCGCCACCGCCGGTGGTGCCGGCAGCGTTCGGTGCCTTCCATCGATCGCCCTCGTTGTCCGGGAACCATTCGTCGACGAGGTCCGAATCCTCCTGCTGGGCGAGGGCGTAGACGCCCCAGTTGGCACCATTGATGTTGAGCTGTGCGACCGCCGCCCGGGGACTGGGGGCGTAGCGATTCATGACGTTGAAGTACAGGGGTTCGCGCAGGATGGATTCGTCCCCGGCTGCGTTGTTGAGATTCAGGGTCTTGTATCCCAGGACCCGTGTTTCGGGATCCACGAAGTCGACCTCCAGGTTGATGGATTTCTTGGTGCCGCCCATCGTGAAGGAGGTGTTGCCCTTGTAGCGCGCGCCGACGGCGGCGATCGAAATCCCATTGTCCATCGTCAGGCTTCCCACCGTGTTGGATCCGGTGGTGCGGCCGGTGGTGAGCAGGGTGGCCCAGTTGGCCTGCGTGAACGTGAGGTTGAAGGTCCGGACGAGTCCGGGATCGAAAATGCCCTGGGTCTTGATCGCCCGGAAGAATCGGGAACCGGAAGCGGAATCCCCGACGCTCCGGGCGGGTGCGTTGGTGGTATTGGATCCGCCGACCAGCAAACCGTGTGTGGTCGGCGACGACCACAGCGTTGGATCGGGCGAAGACTGGAGGACCCAATCCTCGTCGCTGTCGCCGATCACCTGCAGGGTGATTCCGGAGTTGAGTGTGCCAAGGACCAGGTCTTCGGCCTGGGCGCTGACGGCCGCAAGGGCGGCGAAGAGCAATGGTTGGAGTTTCATGCGGATTCCTGGGGTGTGAGAGGCTGAGCCGATGATTTTGGGGCGCTCCTATTTCCGGAGGGCTGCCTGAACATCGGGGTTGGCCAGGAGCGCCTTGCGGCGTTGCTCCGCGAAGGTGCGCAATCCGATGCGCGCGCCACCGCCCGGAGGTCCGAAAGCGGCACGCTCCGGGGCCGGCGCGGTCAGGCTGGTCTCGAAGTCTTCGGTCGCATCGAGCTTCCGTGTGTCCGCACGGACCCATGCGGCGATGCGGTTGTGATGGGCTTCGGCGATGGGTCCGAGTCGATTCCAGTCGAGCCACGTTGTGGCCAGTTCGCCCACGATCTGGAGATACCGTGTGCGGTAGGCGGGAACGGCGAGCAAACGGGAGAGCAGGGGTTTGCTGGTGTCCTTGGCCGCGTGCAGGGGTGAAAGCGCGAGGGTCATGGGCGAAGAGGCTCCACCGGCCATGGTTCCTGGGCCACCCGGAGCACCGGGAGGCTGGCCACCCGGGCCGCCGGGCCCACCCTGGCCTCGCGGACCATTGGGACCGCCCATGCCGCCGGGACCGCGAGGGCCGCCCATTCCACCCGGGCCGCCGGGGCCACCGGGCCCACCAGGGATCGCGAAGGCCTCGTTGAAATCATGGGGCAGCACGTGGAACTGGCCCTTGGGGTCCTCGTAGAGGCTGTAATCCGAGGATCGGATCCAATAGCCATCGTTGTTGATGAGTACGTTTTCGAGGGCGAG
>JAIXZE010000339.1 GCA_027489875.1 Verrucomicrobiales bacterium | reverse complement strand
TCTCGCGAACTGGCACCCTTCGACGGACGCCTCGCCGCATCGTCCGGCCACGCTCCTGTCCTTCGGCCTGCCGCACTCCGTCACGCCTTCGTTCATTGTCGATATCTCCGACTGGGCCGAGCGCAAGTCCGCCGCCATCCGCTGCCACCGGTCACAGTTCGGGGAACTACTCCCGGGAGAAGCAGCCTCAGGCGTCTCGTGCCAATCGTTCCTCGAACGGGTGGAAGCCCGGCAACGCCATTACGGATCCCTCGTCCAGGTGCGCCACGGCGAAGCGTTCCACGTTCGGGGAATCCCGATGGTCGATGATCCCGTGAAATTCTTTTCCCGTCCGATGGACATCCTGCCCTGATGAACGTCGGCATCGTCTGCCACGGAACGGTCGGTGGAAGCAGCACGGTTGCGGCCGAACTGGCCCGCCACCTCGGCCGCGCCGGCCACGCCGTGCATGTGATCGCCCGCCCGCAACCGGCCCGGCTCGATCCCCGCCCGCCGAACGTCCATTTCCATGCGGTCCCGACGGTGGATCTGCCCGTTCCCGGCGGATCATGGCCCACATTGGAGTTGGCCTCGGTCATCGCCCGTGTCGCCACCGAGCACCGCCTCGATCTGGTTCACGTCCACTATGCCGTCCCGCACGCGCTGAGCGCACGGATCGCGCAGGATCTGGTGGGACGCTCCCCCGGACTCCCGATCGTCACCACCCTGCACGGCACGGATGTGACCACGCTCGGTATCGACCCCGCCTATCAGGCGATCACCCGACTGGCCGTCGCGCAAAGCACCGTGGTCACCGCCGTCTCCCAAAGTCTCGCCGCGACCGCCACGCGACTCCTGCATCGCTCCGACATCCGCGTCCTCCCCAACTTCATCGACACGGAACAGTTCCGCCCTGCCAACCGATCCGCGGATCCGCACCGGCCGCGTACCGACACGCCACCGGTTCTGGTTCACGTCTCCAATTTCCGTCCGGTCAAACGCGTCGCCGATTGCCTGCACATCTTCGCCGGGGTGATTCGCCGGATGCCGGCAAGGATGTGGATGATCGGAGACGGCCCGGACCGACAGGCAGCACAGGCGCTCGCCCGATCGCTCGGAATTTCGGACTTCGTGGACTTCCTCGGGAACCGTTCAGGCATCGAGGACCTGCTGCCAGAAGCGGACCTGCTTCTGCTGCCGAGCGCGGACGAGTCCTTCGGCATGGCGGCCCTCGAGGCCATGAGTTGTGCCGTGCCGGTGGTGGCCAGCCGCGTCGGCGGACTGCCGGAGGTGGTCGTGGACGGCGTCAGCGGCCGTCTCCTTCCCGTGGGCGACATCGCAGGAATGACAGCGGCTGCCCTCGGGATCCTCGAAGACCGTTCGGTTGCCCAGCGCATGGGGCGCGCAGGTCGCCGCATCGCGCAGCAGTGCTTCGAGGCATCCGCCATCGTCCCGCATTATCTCCAGGTGTACGCGGCCGCGATGGATGCCGTGAAACGCGAAGGCAACCGATGACGAGCCTGCGACACCGCTTCGATCCGGTCCGGTGGCAGGCGCTGCCGTGGTCGAC
Source organism: Verrucomicrobiales bacterium (assembly GCA_027489875.1). Taxonomy (GTDB): domain Bacteria; phylum Verrucomicrobiota; class Verrucomicrobiia; order Limisphaerales; family UBA9464; genus UBA6176. Next base: position 11,090 of record JAIXZE010000339.1, on the reverse strand, counting down.
CACCGCGCCGACCGATCGGCAGTCCGTGCTCGCCTCGCAGGTTCGTCACCTGCAGCGGTTGCTCGTCCACGCACAGGAGGCGGTTCCGCTGTTCCGCCAGCGACTCGCCGCGGCCGGCGTATCGCCCGGCGATGTCCAGTCGCTCGCGGACTTCCATCGGCTACCCACCTTCACCCGCCGCGATTACCAGGACGTGGAACCGGCCCACCGCATCGCCGACGGTCTCGATCCGACCACGTTGCTGGACCGTTCCACCAGCGGGTCGACCGGCGAACGCATGACGGTCCACCGAACGTGGTTCGAGGAACGCCTCCTCAACCTGTTCCGGTGGCGCGCGTGGCGGACGTACGGATTGCGGCTCACCGATCGCATGGCAGTCCTCTATTTCCATCGCAACGTGGATTCCCGCGACAGCCAACGGATCCAACGCGCCGCCCAGGCGCTGGGCCTGTACCGCAATCGCGTCTTTGATGCCCTGGGCGACCCTCGGCTCGCACAGGCGGTCGCCGATTTCCAGCCCCACGCGATCTCGGGGATGACGAGCGCGATCGCGCACTGGGTCGAGGCGGCCGCGGACACGCGGAGCACCCTCCGCCCGCGCTTCATCGCCACCGGCGGTGAGCTCCTGACGGAACCGCTCCGCGCCCGGATCGCGGCGTTCGGGGTTCCCATCCACGATCTCTACGGTTGCAACGAGCTCAACCTGGTGGCGTGGGAATGCCCGTCGGGCAACGGGCACTATCACGTGTGCGACGATGCCCACCACGTCGAGGTTCTCGATGCCGAGGGTCGCGAGGTTCCCGTGGGCGATTGGGGAGAAGTCGTGGTGACGAGCCTGTTCTCTTTCGCCATGCCGTTCATCCGGTACCGGCTCGGCGATCTCGCCCGACGGGGCCCGGACCGGTGTCCCTGCGGAGCGGCTTATTCCACGCTGCTCGCGATCGGCGGCCGGACGATCGATCGGTTTCCAATGGCGGACGGACGTTGGTTGCACCCGTGGGAGGTGATCAATGGCGTGCGGCCGCACTTCTCCTGGATCCGACAGTACCAACTCGTCCAACCGTCCCGCGATCGGCTCGTCTTCCGGGTGGTTCCCCGGACGACTCCGACACCCGCCATGGTCCAAGGGCTCACCCAGTCCGGTCAGAAGGCGCTCGGCGGGCGGGCGACGTTCGAGGTCGAGTTGACGGAATCCATCCAGGCGACGGCGTCGGGCAAACCGCGCCCCTTCGTTGCCCTGAACCGGGAAAGGGCTGTTGGAACCACGAATGGCACAGAGGACACGAATTAGCACGGGCTTGGTTTGGGATGGGCACATCTTGATACTGCCCCCGCAAGGAACGGGGTGGCGACGTCCTCGTCGCCGTTCCCAAGCTTTTGCCAAGGCGATGAGGACATCGCCGCCCCGAGAACCATCCTCAAAGGGGGCAGTGTCATGATGCGGCCGTCTGGGATCACTCCTTACCTGCACAGTGAGTGGCCGACCGAAATGGAATCCTCCAGGCCTGCCCCATCCATCCATGGAATCCGTGGAATTCGTGGTCAGAACAACCACCGCTTTTGCACTGAAACCTCAAGGCGGCGGAGCCAGCGAACAGCCGGGAGCCGTACAGAACAGCCAGCGTAAGCTCCCGAAGCCCCAGTAGCCCGCCCGGCCCACGCAGCGAAAACCCACGCGAGCGAGGCTGCGGAGACTGGCTTCATTCTCGGGAAGAACCAGCGCCACAAGCCGGCGGCATCCGGCCGCCTGGAAGTGTTCCGCCATCCCGCCGATCAATCCCGGTGCCAATCCCAAGCCCCGCTGCGAAGGACGCGTGTAAAGGTCATGCAGATAGACCGCCTGCGGATCCAACCGCACCGAACACCGCAGGTAGTCGACCTCGCACCAGCCTACGGATGCCCACACACCCGCGACCATCTCCCCCTGGATCGAGGCCGTGAAACACACACAACCCGCATCCAACCGAAGCTCGACGTGTTCCCGGAGTGCGTTCGGGGCCGACGACGCCACCGGGTTGAGGTCATCCTCCTCGGACAACCGGAAGGCGACATAGTCGTCGATCCCCGCGCGGGTGAGGAATCCGTGAATCACCGAACCATCGAGGCCTGCCCGCTGGAAGGATCGCGCGTCGTCCACCGGACACTCCAGCACCAGCAGGCGACGATGAAGGCTGACATCAAGGAGCTTGATCCAGACGCCGCGAAGCCCTTGGGTCCGCAGCACACGCCATGCGCGTCGGGCAATGGATTGGATGCGGTGTTGCCGGGCCATCGTGTTTGCGGAAGGTTTTCGTCGCCATGAGTTCGGACGCTGCCCCCTGCGAGGATGACCGCTCCGCGCCATGGCGAATTCCCTGCGAATGATCCTTCCACACGCGACCTGCGACAAGCCCGGGAGCCCGCACGCGCCGGCAAAGGAGGCCGACATCCCAATCGCGAGATACTGGGACCGGATCGCAGGAGAGCGCACCGACCGATTCCGGATTCCGGTCTGGCGGGCCTACTGCGATGAACTCCAGCGGTCGTGGCTGCGGCAGGCCACAGCTCCGCGAACCTTCCGACGCACGCTCAAGACCGATCTCTTCGAGGAGGCGCAGGGCGACGGTCTGGCCACGTTTCTGGGCGAATCCTCGGAACAACTCCTGGGCATCGACATCTCCCCGCGCGTGGTCGCCCAGGCCCTGCATCGGCACCCGGGAATCGCCGCAGAAGTCGCCGACGTGCGCCGGCTTCCCCACGCCTCCGGTTCCCTCGATCGCATCGTTTCCATCTCCACACTCGACCATTTCCGGCACCCGTCGGAACTTCAGGAAGCCCTCACCGAACTGGTCCGCGTCCTCGCCCCCGGGGGCCATCTGTTCCTGACCCTCGACAACCCCTGGAATCCGATCGTGGCCATGCGGGGTCTTCTTCCCGCCTTCGCGTTCGGTCGATCCGCGCTCCTGCCGTACCACGTCGGACCCACACTCGCGGCCGTGGATCTCCAAGGCGCACTGGAAGCGCGGGGGCTGGTGATCCAGCAAACCCATCATCAGATGCACCTGCCGCGGATCCTCGGGCTCCACCTCTGCCGCGTGCTGGATCCGTCGTGGAGCGTCAGTCGCCGCTGGCTGCGTTGCCTGCTGGCCTTCGAGCGCCTGGGTCGTTGGCCCACCGCCCCCTTCACCGGACACTTCGTCGCCATCCACGCACGCCGTCCGGCGTGAAGTTCCCGGTCACCAGTTCCCAGTTCCCAGACCGTAGCAGACGAGGTAACGAGGCTGGCCTGAGGAGGGTTCTGGGGACTGGTTTCTGGGAACTGGGAACTCCCTCTGAAGGCCGGGTGCCCTCACCCGGCGGCACCCCTTCCCCGTTCTGGCTTCTGGCACCGAGCGGACCCTTGAAACTTCCAACTCACTGCACCCTTGCGTCCGACACCCGCCCCCGATAAAGCCACGGATGCCATGACACGTCGCCCTCCACCCCTCGCCCGGGATGCCTTCACGCTGATCGAGCTTCTGGTGGTCATCGCCATCATCGCGATCCTCGCCTCGATGCTCCTGCCCGCCATGGGACGCGCCAAGGCCAAGGCCCAGCAGACCCGCTGCGTCAGCAACCAGCACCAGATCGGCATCGCGTACCAGATGTACACGGAGGACTTCCAGGACTTCTACCCGGCCCAGTGGGGCTGGGGTGCCGGCGGCGGCAAGAAGGGCACCTACCGACTCGACGCCGGCGTCGCGACCTCGTTCGGCGTCTCCATCGAGACCACCAACCGTCCCCTCTACAAGTACACGCCCGCGCCCGAGCTCTTCCGTTGTCCCTCCGACAAGGGCGACGAGGAATACACCGCCAAGCACTGCTTCACCGACTACGGCAACAGCTACCTCGTGCAGTTCCAGCACGACTCCTTCCGCGTCCGCCATGTCGCTGGTGATCTCAAGGCTACGCGGGGCACCTATGAGGCCACCCCGATCAAGTCCAGCGAAGTCAGCCGCAGCCCGGTCAACAAGATCATCCAGGGCGACTGGAACTGGCACGCAAACCGCAACGTCCTCGACGGCCGCTCCGCCTGGCACAACTACCGCGGAAAGGCCCGCTACAACATGCTCTTCGGCGACAGCCACGTGGAGTTCTTCGAGTTCCCCAAGGAAACCCCCAACTGGATCTTCGACCCCAAACCCGACCCAGGCTTCCGGTGGTGGTGAACGGCCCTTCAGGGAAAGCCAACCGCCCTCCCCCCTCGGCACCAACTCAGCCGTATTCATGCAGTACAGATCTCGCGCAGAGGGGCAGAGACGCTGAGAGAGAGGAAAAGGGGACTTTGGGCACCCGCGAGATGACTCGATGGCAGTGGTTGGAAGGGGCTTCTTCTCCGCGTTCCTGCCTCTCTGCTTGAGTCATTCTCCGTCATTCAGCGGAATGGATTCAGCTCAGAATTGGACGACACCCCACGAGTCACACACCAACCCTCCCCAGCTTCCCACTCCAACACGTTCCCAACGCCAACGGCGTTGAGTCCCGCAGCCCAGGGTTGACCGAGGAACGAGGCCAACCCTGGGTCCCCGCCCCCGATCGGAACCCAACCGCATCGCGGTTGTGGCAGCGCTTCACGCACGCCTCCGAATCTCCGCGTCTCCGGACGAACTCACCCGGTTACTCTCCGGGTCGACCGGGTTTTGGGACACTTCTTTGCGACCAATGAACTGAGGAATCGTTCGTTGATGACGAGCCACGAAACTGTAGGCCGGGTGCCCTCACCCAGCGGGATAGGGGATGCGCCGCGTGGGGTCACGCGGCCTTCAATGGGTCGAGGCTGAAGGCCGGGTGCCCTCACCCGGCGCATGCATTGAGGACTGCCAGTTCATTACTGCAAAACACCCTTTCCGCAGAGGGTCGGTTCTTTGCGTGAGCCAATTCGTGCCCTTCGAGCCCTTCGTCGTCGAGGAACATCACCGCCCTGAACCACGGATCACAGGTCGCGAAAACTTCTCCGTCCCCTGCGGTGATCGGAAGGGGAACCGATCTCGCGCAGAGGCCCGGAGGCGCAGGGAAGGATAGCCGCAAAGAGGGGAACCGACGTGAGGCCACCGCGCGGGCGTGGTCCCGCCTTTTTGCATTTCTTTGAGTTCTTTGCGGCCATTCCCCCTTGGAGGCTTCGCGGCTTCGCGGCTTTGCTTTCGTGTCTGTCCGTGAAGGGGACGGAAGGGGAAAAGCCGCCAAGCCTCAAAGCCGCAAAGGGGAGGCGGTCTGCAAAAAGGAACGCAAAGAGGGAAAACCTGGCCGCCCCCGTGGTCCTGTGCCGCCCTTTCAGGGCTCCGGCACGACGATGGCACGGATCCGCGGGGCGTTGCCCCGGGCTGTCTTGGGTCGCCCCCTTGGGGCTTGGGGACTGTTTGTGTCAGCGGCGACACGACGCCCAGCCTTCTTCTTCTTCGCGGCTCCGCGTGGGATTATCATCCCCCTCTGCCTTCTACAGGCTCGCGACTGCCTCAGGCAGGCGACGGGTCAACGTGGGGATCAGCGAATCGCCGGGAAGTTCCCTTGGGATGCCATACTCGCCGCTGAGACCGTGCTGATGGAGCGCGTGGAGGGTCGGCGAAAGGATGTCTCGAAGCTGGATGGATTGAGCCTCGGGCGAGGCCGAAGTCTTCGCCTCCGCCTGAAACGCCAGGATCTGCTGGCAGAGCAGCAGCAGAGGACCGGGCGGCTGGAGCACTGGGAATTCACTTGGCTCGGACCAAGAACGCAGGAAGCCCCAATCCTCGGATCTCAGCGAGTAGGCCATCGAGGGACCGCGGGTGCGGGCGGGGGCAGGCTGCCCCCGCTGGGCACGGACGCGCACTGGCCGGGGTGGCTCGTAGAGATGACCGGAGAGGGCCATCTCCCGCAACGCGACGAGAATGGATCCGGCGGTGAAGCCACTGCGCCGGGCAATCTCCCCCGCGGTGGAAGGACCGACCGTCAGCAGTTGAAGCACGATCTCCGCCCGACTGCTGGTGCCAAAAAGACTGCGAAGCTTCAGCCACAGGTTCGGTGCATCCGCCGGCGACGGAGGCTGGCTGAGATGGCGCAGCTCCAACTTGCCCCTATGAAACCCGTGCGCGGCGAAAAGCGGTTCGGCCCGCCCCCAGGCCGCGTTCTTTCCATCGAGGCTGAGGAACAGGGGCTGAAGTGATCCGCTGGCCGCAGGAGGTTGGATCAGGGCTTTCCATTTCGGCTGGCCGGACTGCTCCAGGATCACCCCCGCAATAGCTGAGAGGATCGCCGCATCGCCCAGCCCCGTTTTGTGGAGATTACGAAGGCGCTGGAGGTTGATCAGAGAACCATGTTGTCCCAGCCAATCGAGCATCTCATCGAACAGGCGCGGGTCGTAGCGTGCCCAGACGGTGCTGGCGAGCAGCAGGACTTCGGGGTCGATGACCCGGTCCAGCCGCGCGCGGCCTCCGTGGCCTGCGACACCCAGGGAGATCCAGGACCGCCAAAGCCACTCGACCAACGCTTCGACCAGTTGGCGGCTAAAGATGGGTGGCAACATGGGGGTATCCAAGAATTCAGGATGTCTTAAAGTATTATAAAGGATGCTTAAAGCATCTTTTAGACCCCTAAAGCCGCGAGGGCGCATCTTGACACTGCCCACACATGGAACGGGGTGGCGACGTCCTCGTCGCCGTTCCAGAGCTTTTCTCAGGGCGATGAGGACATCGCCGCCCCGAATCCTTTCCAAAAGGGGGCAGTCTCAAGATACGCCCAAGCCTGGAGGGGTTGGGCAAGTGTCCTCACGAGCCGATCATGCACCGGCTCGACAGAGTCTCGCTCCACCGGCTTTCCGGGGCAACGTCATGATGAGCCCCCATCCACCTCCGCCCCCTACAGCCCAACCTCCACCACCGCACCCGATTCCGGGCCGGTCACCCCAAACCGGTTGACCGTACGCGCCTCCATGCGGTTCCGACCCGGCCGCAGGTCCCAGACCCAGCGCGCCGAGCGCTCGATCCAATCGCCCCCGTCCAACCGCACCTCGAACCGCGCCAGGTTCGGCGTCAGCGTATCGATCTGCACCACCACCCGACCGCCCTCGTCGAGGATCCGCAGCGCGGCCTGGCCGATGGGAAAATACGGTTCGACCAGGGGTTGCGCCGGGACCTTCCGCTCGTGCCATCGGGTCCCGTCACAAAGCCCGTCCTGCACGATGAACATCTTCCCGTAGTCGTATCCGGAATCCATCAGGTCGGTGTTCGGGATGAAGGCGGTGAAGCCGTACTTGTCGGGTTCGTCCGGCTCAAAGGTCAGGTCGCCGAAACCCTCCATGCGTGCGACGAAGATCGGCAGGTCGGCCTTCCGGTACCGCTTCCTTTCGGAGCCGGCGACAAAGACCAGATTGGATCCACCGCGGTAGAACCATTCCTGCCGGATCTCGACGGCGTTCAGGGGCACGCCGTCCTTCTCGACATGCAGGTTGCTGGTGGGATCCAGCATCACCCACTTGCGATGCTGGTTGGACCAGATCTCCGTGACGGAGTGCTCGGTGGATCCACCTACCTTGGCCACGCCCTGATGCCGACGGAGCGCCAGCGGTCGGTTCACCCACCCCAAACTCGCGGATGCCGACACCAGCACCTGGGCGTACTGCGCGCAGAAGTAGGTGTTCCCCGCCTCGATGCCGGCCAGGATCTCGGCCGCTCCCCGCGCGTCAGACGTGGGCTTTCCAAACTTGCGGAACTGGCGGTGCGTCCAGTCCATCAACAGCAGCTGCTTCTGGAACTCGTCCTTTCCCGGCGCGACCACCGCATCGAGGGAATGGCGCTGCCTCAGCGCGGCCAGCTTGGGGTTGTCGGCGGAATCGTATCGGAACCGGGCCGAGTACTCGTTCGTCACCCACGGGAGGGATTCCACCGAGATCAACGTCGCCGTTCCTGCGGCCATTGGGACCGCCTTCCCGACCGGCATGGGACGGGACTGGGCCACGACCCTGTCCTCTGCCCGGCTCGATGTCCCTGCGAGTCCGCAGGCCAGCAGGCCAGCCGACAGGAAAATCCGGAGCCCGAACTTCCACGCGTTCGCCACCCAACCGGGGAGCCGGAATGCATCGGTCCTGAGCATGACCACAGGCTATTCCCGACGCCCCGGAGCGTCGAGGCGCGCGTTCATGCCGACCCGGCACACAGGGTGGATGGATCGTGTGACACCCCAAGGACCGTCGCGAAGCCACCTACAGGGCGATGAGGACATCGCCACCCCAGGACCAGATCAGCGCTGGCGCAGGCGGGCGGCGCGAGGTTCGCCAGTGCGATCGGAAGAGGGACCTCCGCGCCGGCTTTCTTCCATCACCTCCGCAACCGCTCGTAGAGGAGAGCCGCCTCTGTCCTCGAACCCACCCCCAGCTTCGCAAAGAGCCGCGTCAACTGGTTGCGGATCGTCTTCTCCGCAAGACCCATCTCGGCCGCGATCTCCTTGTTCATCTTTCCCTCCGCAACCCGCCGCAGGATCCCATGGTCCACCGGGCTCATTGCCCCAAACCCTCCTTCTTCGTCACGACCCTGCCCGGTTGCCGCCCGCATCACCACGCCCGCCACCGCCGAATCGAGCACCTGCTCCCCACGCGCCACCTTCATCAACGCCTCGCCAATGTTCGCTCCCCCGGCGTGCTTCAACAGGTAGCCGTCCGCTCCCGAAGCCAACGCTGTCAGCACGTTGGCATCATCCCCGTACGACGTGAGGATCACCACCCGCACCTCCGGAGATTCCTGCTTCACCCGACGACACACCTCGGCTCCCGACACATCCGGAAGCCTCAGGTCCAACAACAACACGTCGGGCCTCAAGGTCCGACACTGATCGATCGCCTCCCGCCCCGATGCGGCCACCCCGACGAGCTCCAGCTCGGGATAATCCCCGAGCAACGCACGCACGCCCGCTGCCACCACCGGGTGATCGTCCACCACGATCACCCGCACCAATCCGGATGCCTCATTCATGGGTCGAAATCTCGAAGTGAATTTCCGTCGGACCACCGGGCCGCGACTCCACCAGCAAACGCCCTCCCAGTTTCTCCGCCCGCTGCCTCAGGTTCGTCAGCCCTCCACCCGTCCGCAATGCCTCCTCCGTCACCACGAATCCCTTCCCGTCATCCCGGATGCTCAACCGCACCCGTATCCCCGCTTGCCGCGTCAACCGCAGCCGCACCTGCATCGCTCCGCCATGCCTCAGCGCATTGCTCGTCCCCTCCCGCGCCGCTTGCAACAGGTTCACCACCGCCACCTGACCCAACCCCGCATCCGCACCTTCCTCCGCCTCCAACACGACCTCCCGCGACGTCGCCTTCCTCAGCCGATCCGCCAGTACCGACAGCGCCGACACCGCCGGTTGGGTCGGTGAAATCTCCGGATCCAACTCCGTCAGGAATCCGCGCAAATCCCCGATCATCGCGTCCATCTCCCGGATCGCATCCGAGATCATCCTCGCCTCTTCCGTCCCTCCCAACCGACGCGCTGCACGGCTCAGCCCCATCTCGATCGCGAACAACGATTGCACCGTCCCGTCGTGCAGGTCCCGGCTGATGCGGCTCTGCAACTCCGAGGCCCGGCCCAACAACTGGCGCGATTCATCCAGTGCCGACGCCAGTCGTGTCGCCCGCTCACGTCCCCGCATCTGCACCCACAGCACCGTCGACATGGCCAGGCTCAACCCCGATCCCATCCACAACACGATCCAGGCACGCGGTGCCGTCGAGCGCTGATCGAACAACGGTGTGGAATGAAACCGCGCCAGCAGCTTGCCAGTATAGTGCGGGTGCATGGATTCCGACCGGAACGTGGGCTCCCAGGTGAGGCCGTCCGGACCTGCCCCCCACGTCGCGGCCCAGGCCGGCGGGAATTCCAACAGCGGCCGTTTCACCCCGTTTCGATCCACATCCAGCAGCTCCATGCAGATCTCCTGCGGCCCGGTGCCGAAGGTGTTGGCCATGATCCGATCTACCGAAACCGACCCCAAGGTGAATCCCAGCACCATCTCGCAACGACGGAGGTATGCTTCCGACCTGCTGGGGACGCTGTGGTCGCCGTAGTGGTAGTAACGATCTGAAGGCAGGTCGGACATTTTGGAGTACGCCGGAATCGCGAAGGTAAACCCAGACACGACCTTGCCAGTCCGATCGACCCCGATCGCCCGTGGAGGCGTGACGCGCGCCAGTCCGGCCACCATCGCTCGGCTCATCACGAACTGCAGGACCGGATCCGCATCCACCCATTGGCACCGATTCGGGAGCATCCACCTCCGGGATTGCCACAGGAACACTTCGCGCGACGCCGGCGAATCGACCTCAGCCGGCGCAGAGAAATTTTGGTGCCCCCTCTCCTTGATCACCGGATGGATCGAACACTTGATCAGCCGCCGCCATAGGCTGGAGGACAATGCCACGAACCGGATCTCCGCCAATCCGGCATAGTTGACATCCGGATACACGGTGTGGACGAAGTTGTTCCACTCGCCCAGTCCCACCGGCCATTTGTTTTCCGTGAAATCCTGGAACCGCTCCAAAGCGTGCTGATGCATCTCGATCTGGGACTCCAGCCGCTCCCACATCGACACGCAGCCAGCCTCAAACCGACGCTGATCCGCATCCCGGGCGTCCTTCCATGTCGTTCGCGCCTCGAACCCGGTCACCAGCAATCCCACCACCAGGATGACTCCGGAAACCAACAAGGGATTCCGGATCCAGGCTGATGATGTTTCATGACTGCGCATCACTTCCCTTCTGCCACTTCGGGCATTCCCCTGTCGAGGATACCGCCTCGGGTAAAACAGCCTCCCACCACCTCCGCGCCTACCCATGAACGGAGAACCCATTCGTGGATGAGGAGCCACGGAGCTGTAGGCCGGGTGCCCTCACCCGGCGCATGCCCTGAAGACTGTCAACGAGCGTGAGACCGCCAGTTCATTGCTGCAAAACCGCCTCCGCGTGATCCATCCCCCGCCACCATTTCCCTTTGTCTCACGCGGAGCCGGTAGAGTAGAGAGGAGAGCACGGATTGAGAGGTCCGAGGACCAATGACCGTGTCTCCCCTCTCCCTCGTCAAACCGGACATGAAGATTTCCCTCATCCGGCTTTC
>JAIXZE010000249.1 GCA_027489875.1 Verrucomicrobiales bacterium | reverse complement strand
TCCCAGCCCGATCGCCTCGCCACATACAGATCCGGAACGGGGTGGTGACGTCCCCGTCTCCCATCCAAAGCCCCTACCCACAGCGTTGAGGACATCGCCACCCCGCTCTCGGACGGGGTGGTGACGTCCTCGTCGCCCATCCAAAGCCATTCCCAATGGCGATGAGGACATCGCCGCCCCGCTGAAGGACGGGGTGGTGACGTCCCCGTCGCCCATCCAAAGCCTTTCCCCACGGCGATGAGGACATCGCCGTCCCGAATCCTTCTTCATTGGGAAAGGAATCCAGGTTCCCCGGATCCCAACCTCACGGGGCCGTCAGCCGATAAAAGCGATCGCCCTCGCCGAGTGCATCCGTCCACTCCTCAAACCCAGCCGTTCCCCGCGCCGGCACGTCCACCAGCACCTGATCAAGCCCGCCGACGGTGTTCCGCACGAGCACGCGGACCGCACGTCCCGGAACACGATTCCACGACAGTTTCAATGTATTGCCCGCGCTCGGTACGGCCGTCATGCGCAAGACCGAAGCGGCAGACTTCGGATCCGTTCCCGCGAGGAACTCACCCCGGTTGCTGACGCCGTCTCCGTCCCGATCGTCCCAACCCATGTCCGTCGCCGCCTCGCCGACGATGAATCCGTGAAAGCGCTCCCACACATCCGGCAGTCCATCCGAATCGGTGTCGCCTCCCGGACCCGCATTGGACGCCAGATCCGGAGTGCCGGGCGAGCCGCCAATCCCCGCACTCAACCGCCACACCGTCGCTTCCAGTTCGGATTCATTGCCCGGCACGAGTGTCCACCCACCGCCGTCGGCGAGCGGTTCCACCGCATCGTCATACGCGATCGTGTCCACGACTTCACCGACGGGTCCGAGCAGTTCCACCTGGTCCCCCGAGTTCGCCAGCCGCCCCGTGAACTGCCCGGCCACCAGCACTCCGGGTGGAACCGTCCCAAAAGCCGCCAGATCGGAAACGACCAGGCAGCGCCGACGCGGCTCGATCACCTTCAATGCATTCGTCCCTCCGAAGGCAAACTGGACGCCGCCCGACAACCGCCAACCATCCAACGACACCGCGACATCGGACGGATTGAAGATCTCCAGGTACTCGGCGGCCGCATCGTCCTGCGGATGGTACTGGACCTCGGTGAACCGGAGCGCGGGACGCTGCACCACCAGTACGGACGTTGAAGCCCCCCCCCACCGACTGTTCGGTGTTCCGGTCCGCGCCGCGGTGGAATAGAGACGTGCGATCACCCGAACGTTGCGGTCAAATTCCAATGCAGTTCCCCGAACATACGGAAGGGCCGAGGCCGAAATCCCGCCGCCCGTGACCCGCGGATCCGTGCCGTTCGTCGTATAATAGACCGCCAGGTTCGTGTTGGTTGGCATGACGAATCCCACCCGGACCCGGCCCGCCGCACCGTCGAGGACCGGCGCTGTGGCGCGGATTCTCGGCACGAACTGCCTGTCCATGAAGTCCACGCGATTCGACAACCATGTCTTGTTGTAGAGGATCTCACCCGAATAGCTGCCCCCACGATAGGTCGTTCCCCACTTCGCCCGCTCCCGCGGCTGGGCCTGGCGCAACTGGCCGGTCAACCCATCGAGTCGGACGAACAGGTTGGTTGTCGACAGCAATCCCAACCGCAATTCCTGGTAGCGATCGATCCATCGCTGGGTGAAGTCCGGATCCGTAAACAACCTTGGCCACCAGTAGGCCGTGAAGAAATTGGCACCCCAGGTGCGCGGATTGCTGTCGCGGCCGTCGGTCGATCCCAGGGCCCGATCAAAATCCCAGAGCGGCCCGAAGGTCAGTTTCCCGTCGCGCGGCTTGTGCAGGTAGGTGCTCAGCACGAGCGCATCCACGTTGAAGGCCATCGTGTTCAGGATGTGGAAATCGATGCTGCGCTCGACGTCCAGGAACCGCGCATAGCCCACCGTTGGATTCCGGTAGTTCGCTCCGTTCAAGGCCGACGCAAACTGGGTGAAGAACTGGGAAACGTATTGGCGCTGCGCCTGGCGATCGGCCCGCTCGATCTCGGGTTCCTTCGGCTCCACGTACATCATCTGTGTCCCGTTGGCCGAGAAGCCGGTGTCGCCCGGATCCGGACGATCCACCTTGAACAGGTATCCCCCGGTGACCTCCGGAGGCAGCGTGTGTTCGGGCTCCAGTTTGTCGACGTCGACGCGGTTCTTGTCCCGCTTCACCTTTTCCTCCAGCACATACACGCCGCCATACGAGGTGCTCGTCACGGCACCGAGTCCACTCTGCACCAGGTACACTTCGACAAACCGGCACCTCGACGAATAATACCCAAGGTCATTCGCCAACCCGTGCATGAACGGATTGTGGGTCATGATCGGGTCGAAGCTGTTCGGTGCGTACAGCACCCAATCCGGATCCTCCGGCATGCCCAGCCAGCCCACCGGCCGGTCCAGGTCGAACTCATCCCGAAACTCCAACTTGAGGCTCACCTTCGGCAATCCCTCCGTACTCGATCCCCTCGACGCCAGGAAGGCCCTCGCGGACAATGTCGGCAGGTTCGTCAACGCGGTGACCCCATTCGTCGGCTCGAAGAGCTGGACGGTACCGAAGACGCCCGTCGTACTCGGCCTTCCCCGTGAATAGTTGTGCAGCATGAGGACCGGGAGGTCCGATCGGAACTGTGCCACCTGCGCCGCCAGCGGTGTATACGTCGCGCTCTGCGGTGGCCCCGGCAATCGTCCGGGTGAGAAGGCGCGCGCCCGTACATGAACCGCCGTCGTGAAGGTCAACGGACCCGCATACACCGCAGAGGTGGGCCCCGGCAGGACGTTGTTGGTCGTGAACCGGATCACCGCATTCGTATCCGGTGCTGCCAGTGACAACGCCACCGTGATCGCGCCGGTGTACGTCCGTGACGGCTGGCTCATCACCACGCCGGGGGCAAAGGTTCCTCCCGAGGCACTGTTCGCCACACCCGGCGTCGGCTTCTCGAAAAATCCCACCACCGATGGAGCCCCGTTGGCCCGTCCGTACGAAACATCGGTCGATTGCGCCGGATACTTCGGCGCGAACTGCGACACCCACTGCCCCGTTGAATCCGACAACCCCAGGAACTCGCCGCCTGCATCCAGCTTGAAGTTCGTATGCAACCGCCCCGGGACATTCGTCCGGTTCTTCTCCGAGGCATACACCAGCAGGAAGCCGCGCCCGGGAATCACCACATCCGGAAACCGCCACTTCCATGGTTGGTTGCGATCGTCACTCAACCCCCACCCCTGCAATCGCACGTCCCGCACCGTCGGGTTGTGCAACTCGATCCAGTCCACGTCGTCGCCATTCTCGTCCCGCAGCGTGCGATCGTTGTCCGCCATGAATTCCGAGATCATGACGGCATCGGACGCGACACCGTTCGTCACCGTGTACGTCCACGTTCCACCCGTGAAGGCGTTCCCGGGAAGGGCGCGATCCGTGATCCCTGCCCCGGACTTCCATTCCACCCGCACGGATCCCTCCCCGACGGCCGGCAAGGTGAAGGCGTATTGGTCCGGCGCCAAGGGTACGACATCCACCGCCGCAACGCCGTTGACCAGAAGATCTCCTGCGTCGACGCCGTGCACCGGTTCGTCGAACAACACTTCGATCTCGGTCAACGCTCCCACCGCGGTTCCCGGCTCGGGAAGTACCCGCTCCAGCACCGGACCCGCCAGATCCGGATCCGCTTCGAAGGAGGCACTCCACCGCAACGGGGTCGCCGCGCCCTCCGGCAAGACCATCACCGCAAGCACGTTGGTCCCCGCACGCAAGGAGGTGAGATCCGAACGTCGATAACCACGGCTCGCGGACCGGACGATGGACGTTCCCGCTTGCGGCTTCTGATCGGGCGATTCCACCCCGTCCGCCACACCCATCCGAAGCACTTCGGCCCCATTCAACCAGACCACCGCACCGCCCGCGACCGACGCCTTCAGCCGGTAGATCGAGAACTGATCGGGCGCGGTCACCACAAAGGTGGTTCGGGCCAGCAATCCGCCCACCGCCTGAGGCACCACCGTCCCGTTGGTTCCGGCAGGGCGTTGGAGGGGGACGACACCGAGTGACCACCCGGAAGCTGTGCCCTCGTACTCAGGTTCCCGCCAACTTCCCGGCAGCGCGGGGGCCGGATCTGTCTCCGTCAACTGCCAGTGCCACGCGACCCCCTCCGGGAGCAGTACGGCAGCGGGGCACGACACCACACCCATCAAAAGCAGCAGGATCCAATGCCGGAAGACGCTCATGGAAGTGCGTCGAACGTAACAGGCTCCTCACCAGAATGAAATGACTGGTTCCTTGTGTCGGCCGCGTGGGGCGCATCTTGACACTGCCCCC
>JAIXZE010000125.1 GCA_027489875.1 Verrucomicrobiales bacterium | reverse complement strand
CGCTGGGCTTGGGAATCGCGGTGCACGCCGAGGTTGTGGCCGGTTTGATCCGTGGGCTTTAGGAGTTCGTACCGTTGAGCGTGAAGTCGAAGATGTCGAAGTTCCGGGGGTCGCCGTTGGCAAGGGCGAGGTGCGAAGGCTTCAGCGGGTGGCTGAACACGAACGGCACCATTTCCTCGTAGCGTCCGCCGTGGGAGCGCAGGCCGCCTTCGATGACCTTGAGGTCGTGGTACGCCGGGGTGCGGCCGAGCACGACATCGCGACCGGAGCACACCACGAAGTCGCCCATGCGATCGGGCGGCAGTTGCATGAGGCGCGCGGCCGTGTCGCGGTCCAGGGCTTCGGTGACACCGGGCAGGCTGCGGACCCATTCGATGACGTGGTTGAGTTCCGGGCGTCCCGCTCCGGGGGCCGGGAGATGGACCTGGGCGAACGAACCGAGGGCACCATGATGCACGACGTACGGATCGGTGATCGGAAGGATGACACGGAAGCCGGTGCCGAAGCGCTTCTCGAGTTCGGATTCGAGGTAGATGACGTTCGGGGAGCCATCGGCGCGCTGCTTCGAATTCATGCCATGGTCGGCGGTGATTCCGACGACAGCACCGAGCGCCAGGAGTCGTCCGATCTCAACGTCGAGGGCGGCGTAGAAGTCGAGGGCCTCGGGGGCCGTGGGACCGTACTTGTGCTGCATGAAGTCGGTCGTGCTGAGGTAGAGAAAGTCGGCGCGGCCCTTGGCGAGGAGTTCGACGCCGGAGCGAAGGACGTAGACGGAGGCCTCGCCGGAGTAGATCTGCGGCGTGGGACCGGCGACCGCCTCGACGTCGTCGATGCCGTGGCTGGCGAGCTTGGCGTGAACGGCTTTCTCGGACGAGAAGGCGATGCCACCGAGTTCGATCAGGCCCGCGGCGAAGATGTCGCGCAGCTTCTCCTTGGCAGTGACGACGGCGACCTTGCGGCCGGCGGCCTGCGCGGCGGGGAAGATCGTCGGGCAGCGGACGAACTTCGAGGAGTTCATCATGACCTCCTGCCCGGCGGCGGTGTCGTAGAAGAAGTTGCCGCCCATGCCATGGATGGAGGGCGGGACACCGGTCACGATGGAGGTGTTGTTGACGTTGGTGAACGACGGCATCGCGCCGCGGGCGATCCCGCGGAAGCCCTCCAGTTGCATGCGCTGGAGGTTGGGCATGCGGCCGCGGGCGAGCGCGGCGTCGAGGTAATCGTCCGCACTGCCGTCGAGACAGATGACGGCGACGGGGCGGTTGGGCAGGGTGTAGGTCCGGTTGTTGACGTTGATCGAGGCCATGTTTTGAAAAGGGAGTTGGAGCGTGCGCGTGAAAGGCGGCGGATCAGGAACGCGGAAGTGAAAGGCAGGTGTCGCCCTCGGAGCGGAGCGCGGCGAGGTCGTGTTTCGTGGGCGCGGCAGGGATGGTCACGGTGCAGGAGGCTGAGAACGATTCATCGCGAGACGGGAAAGGTGCTCCGCGGATTGCCGGGACGCCATCCCACAACTGCGGCATGTCGTGACACGGGTGCATCGTGACACTGCCCCCGCATGGAACGGGGTGGCGACGTCCTCGTCGCCGTTCCAAACCCATTCCCAAGGCGATGAGGACATCGCCGCCCCGTTCCCCGTCTCAAACGGGGGCAGTATCAAGATGCGCCCTCATGACACGGGTTGGAACGTCAACCGTACTGGCAGATGATTGTTGTTAACTGCTGTGGATCAGGTGATTGTGTGAATCTGATTGGAGTCGTTTGCGGTTTGCTGGAGTAGCGGGAAGCGCTCTGCAACCCCTCCGGGGTTGGGATCCGTTGGGGGATGCGTGTCCCCGGGTTGCTTCGCACCCGGGGCTACCGGCTGACACGCCTCCGGCATAGGGAGGGCCTAGTGTGCGTCCGGCGCTGCCGGGCCGGGTTTCCGCCAGCGGCGGAGGCGGGTGAAGAACCATCCAAAGAAGAGGAGGCCGCACGCGTTTACCCCGAGGGAATAGCCGAGCTTGTAGGTGCGGCCGGAGTTGCTCGCGGCGTAGATGGTCTGGTCGCGTCCGGTGATGAGGGTGGGCCAAGCCATGGGCATCAGGGCCCCATGCAGGAGACCCCGGCCGAAGCCTGCCGGAGTGGCGAACGTCGCGTCCCATTTCATGGCGGTCGAGGAGGTCCACCCGACGGTCAGGGCGAGGAGCACGGTCACGACAAGACGCTGGGCCCAGGTGCGCCAGGCAGGTCGGGTCACGGAAGTCGGCGGGGTGGCTTGTCGGTGTGCGGTCATTCTGATTGCCTGTGCACGATGTTTTTGGCGCGACGCAGTGCGCAAGCTGAATACTTCGATGCGCCGGAGCGGACGGCATCGGAGTTGGCCGAGCATTATGTGTGGCTGAACCGCGTGAACCGCGTGACGCGGTTCGACCGGCCGTTCCGGATGTGGATTCCGCGATTGCTGCCGGAGTCGGATTGCCGGGATCTGACGGTGTTGGATGTGGGGGCGGGTGATGGGGAATTGGGCCGGACGTTGTCGGCGTGGGCGCGGCAACAGGGATGGTCGTGGAAGTTCACCGACCTGGATCTTTCGCCGCATGCCTGCGGGTTGAATCCGAATCCACGGGCCACGGTTGGATCTGCGACGGCATTGCCGTTTCCTGATCGGAGCTTCGACGTGGTGGTCGCCACGACGATGACGCATCACCTGCCGGAGGAGGCGGACGTGGTGGCGCATTTTCGGGAGGCGGCGCGTGTGGCGCGTCGGTTGGTGCTGGTCTGTGACATGCAGCGCAGCGCGTGGTTCCTGGGGGCCTTGGGGTTGTTCCTGTGGCTGCATCGGGTGCCACGGGAGTTTCGCGAGGACGGACTGCTTTCGGTGCGCCGAGGCTGGCGGGTGGAGGAATGGCAACGGATGGCCGCGGCGGCGGGGCTGAAGCAGGCCCGGGTGTGGTCCGAGCACGGGACCCGCGTGCTGTTGTCGGTCGAGAAGAAGACGTGAGGGAATCCTGCCGAAGGGTCAGCGGCGGGACGCGAGATACCACCGAAGCCAGCGGATGGAGTCGGGAATGGGGGAGATCTTGCTGCGTTCCCCTTGGTACCGCACCTGGATGGGGGCGGCGGCAATGCCGAGATTCGCGCGGGCGAAGGCGACGATCATCTCGGATTCGATCTCGAATTGGCGGGTTTGCAGGCGGACACGTTCGAGCGATGGCAGGTGGACCAGTCGATAGCCGCACTGGGAGTCGGGGATCGGGACGCCCGCGAGGGAGGTGATCCAACGGCTCATGCACCGGTTGGTCACGCGCCGGATCCAGGGCATGGAATCGGCTTGCGGGGTACGGTCCCCGACGACGAGCTGGATGTTGGGGCAAGCAGCGGCGGCGAAGAGGGCGGGGGCGTCCTCCGGGGCGTGCTGGCCGTCGCCGTCGAGCAGCAGGACCCACGAGGCACCGGAAGACGCGGCACTGGTCCAGCCCGTGGCGAGGGCCGCCCCCTTGCCGAGGGGGTGTGGATGCCGAAGCACCCGCGCGCCCGCCTCGGTTGCAACGGCGGAAGTGTCGTCGGTGGAGCCGTCATCGACGACGAGGCTGGCGTGGACGTGGGGCGCAAGTGCGGACACGAGGGGGCCGATGGTCCGGGCCTCGTTGAGGCAGGGGATGACAGCGATCGTGTTGAGGCGGTGCGGCCGCACGGGTGGAGACTCCCGGCAGGGGGGAGGGTGTGTCGAGT
>JAIXZE010000131.1 GCA_027489875.1 Verrucomicrobiales bacterium | reverse complement strand
GTCACCGACATGGATATGGCCGCCGATGGACGGACTGTCTGGTTGGCGTATGGCGACAACCAGGTGCAACGAATCACCGTCAGCGACTTTACGGCGGTCACCAAGACGTTTTCCGAGAGCAACGAGTTGTTTCCCCTTTCCGTGAATGGGATTGCCGTGGTCAGCGGTTCTCCAACCCGTGTTTTTGCCGCTACGCGGAACTCCAAGCTGATCCGCTTCGACTTCTCGGACACGCCTTTTGCGGGCCTGCCGACCACGAGCCGCCCGCTGGTGCTGAGTGCCGCCGTGAAGGTGGGCGACCGGATCAACCCGCCGGCCGGGGAGGCCGATCTGGCCGGCTACATCCCGTATCCGGAAGGACAGTCCTTTGACCCGGACGCGTATCGGAACCCGCTGGTCAGCGGCTTCGGGGCGGCGAAACAGGGGGCGATCCTGGCCGTCAACGCCATCCCCGGGAAGTCCCCGCTGGAGGTGTGGTGGTTCCGGGAGGGCAAGACCAACGCCGTCCTGCATCCGGTGAACGGGATCGGTCCGGTGTATTGGCCCGCCGTCATCGGGCGGTACACGCCCTCTTACCCGGCCGCGGGGACGACCGACGAGATCGTGTTGGCGAGCAACGCCGGTTCGGGCGGTCTGGACAGCCTCCAGGCCAAGGGCTCGATCTACTACCGGAACACCCCTGGGGAGACGGGCTACAATCCCAACGAGGAGCACGCCCTCATGCTGGGTGGGCAGGCCTACGCCCTGCGCGACGACCTCAACGTGACGACTTCGGGCCCCAGTTATTCCTCCGAACCCTTGGTGCTGCTGAAGTACGTAGCGGCCGATGGACGCCCGGCACTTCGGCCGTTCCTTGTGCGGCGCGAGAAGCCGGAGGCCGGGATCGTGTTTGACTACGTGGTGGAGGCCGGCGGCAACGCCGACCGGGGCGGCGCCGGGAAACCCTTGCAGGCTCCCATGCCACTACCGCTGCTGCCGCCTCCGGTGGCCGGCGACATCAACCTGAACACGGAGAACTCGGCTGGCGCCGGCGACACGCCTCCCGGTTGGAGCAGCGACCCTGCACTCGTCGCTGAATATGACTCGTTCTGGGCCTCCTATCCCCGTTTCACCTTCCGCGATCGCAAGGAGAACTTCTGGGTCATGCGTGGGGTGCACGGCGGACAGCCGGTGCTCCAGTCGGGAACCTACAACCCGATTTCGAGATCCTGGGCGAGGACCCTGCCGGTGGCCACGGCCGTCGTCGGACAACCCTTCACCAACACCTTCCATGCTTCCCGTATGGAAGATTCGCTCACGCTCACCCTGGTGGGAGCGAACCCGCTTCCGGTCGGTTTGTCGGTGGTGGGGCTGAGCGTGCAGGGAACGCCTGCGCCGGGGCAGGGCGCCTCCACCAACGTGCTGACCTTTGTGCTCACCGATGCGGGCGATCCCACGGTGGCGGTCACCAACACCCTGACCCTGCGCTTGCTGGCCAGTGGCACACCGGTGGCGCAAAGCCCCCTGGTCATGACCTACGGCAGCACGACGCTCGTCGGTCGGCCGCCCTATGTGGCGGAGGCGCCGGTGGCGACCAACAGCTTCTCGATGCGGTTCTACTATCTGACCCAGGAGGGGTTTGCATGGCCGGGCAAGACCGCACCGGCGGTGGGCAGCATCGTGCCTTACCTGACTGAAGCGGCTGGGGCGGATCCCACCAGCGCCGCGACCGCGGCCTTGCCCGTCGTGTATCGACCGGTCTGGCCGGGCAATCCGCCCTCGATCCGGTTTGGCGACACGCTGACCAGTCCAAAGGACAACCTGCCGGCCATCCGGGGGCAGACCAGCGTGGAACTGCTGTATCAGCAGTCGCAGGCCTTGGCCTTCGAGGCGGGCGGGGCGAAGCCGACCAACGCCTCCGTAATCCTCCATGACCCAACGCGCCGGAAGACGTTCGATCTGCAGAAGGGCGGGCTGGAGAAGCTCCCCGGGAGCGTGAAGGCCCAGAGTTACCTCGGAAAAGTCTATTTCCCCGACCTGCCGCCCCACCTGGCCAAACGCATCTTCTTTGATACGAGCCTCAGCCTGTTGGGGAGCCTTGTGCTGAAGGGCGAATATCTGGAACCCGGCCTGGGTCGGCCTTTCCTCCAGCTGAATGTGCTGCGGGGGAATGATCTGTTGGCGGTCCAGAACCTGTGCACGGCGGACGACGATCTGAAAACAGAGTGGGACGCTGCGATCGCCGGTTTGGCGGCCCCCGTCCCTTACTATGTCCGCGATACCAAAGCGCCTGGCGGTTATCGCCTGGAGGAAGCGGGGGTGCGTTCTGTGGGTGTAGGTGACCTGGTGGAAGTCGAGTCGGCATTGGAACCGGTGGACAGCTACGCCCTGAGTGCGACTGGCCCCGGCAGCGGTTACGTGACGCTGGTGGTGGGCAATGGCAGCAGCGCCCAGACGCCCTCGGGCGAACCCGTCACCGTCTACGTGATCAAGACGGCCAACGAGCTCTATCCGGGTGAGGTCAAGGTGATCGCTTCGGACAATCCATTGAGCGAACTCTCCACTTTCCAGCATTCGCCGGATCTGGCCGGGAAGTTCGACGAGTACGATTACCAGTGGCAGATCGCACCTCCGGTGGACGGCTTGAAGCCGGACGAGGGCAGCGCCGACTGGACCGACCTGGGTGGCCCTGTGGCACCCGACCGTGCCCTCTATGTCCTCGGTGGGGCGGGCGTGCAGGCCCTGTCCGACAACTATATCCGGGTGCGTTACCGCCCCAACAGCGCGACGCATCCGCTCTATGTCGCCAAGGTCAACGGGGAATGGCCGGCGACCGGTTGGTCGGCGTGGACCAGCGAACTGTCCGAAGGCTGGATCAAACGGGTGTTGGCGGGCATCAACCCGTTCAACCAGCGTGTGACCGACCTGTTCAACAACCAGGTCAACACCGATGCGAACATCCTGACCTCGGCCGGCAAGCGCTGGGAGGGGGACATCGCACTCAATCTGGCGAGCATCAACAACTACGGGCTCATTGAAATCTATGAGACCGTGCTGAACCGGGGGCGCGGGCTGAGCATTGACGCGGGAATCAATTACGGTCCGGCCAATGACGCGCTGCTGCTGGCCGCGGGATACCTGAACGACCTTTACCTGCTGGTGGGCAACGAGGCCTATGCCGACGCCGCCAATCCAACCATTGGCATCGGCACCAAGGACAAGACCTACGGCGACATCGCAACGTCCCTCTTCTCCTTCAAGGGTCAGCTGCCCTCGCTACTGGAAGAGGAACTCGCCCTTCTGCGGGGCCGGGATGACACCCTGGCCCCCGGGGTGGAGACCGCCCCCGTCTACAACCGGCTGGTGTGGAACTATACCCGCGGTATCGACTCGGGCGAGGTCATCTACTCGCTCAACTACAACATCCTCGACCAGAACACGGACGGTAAGGTTGACGCGAGCGATGCGGCGAAGCTCTTTCCGCAGGGGCATGGGGATGCTTACGGGCATTACCTGACTGCGGTGAAGGGTTACTATTCGTTGCTGCTGAACAACAGCTTCGACTGGGTGCCCCGCATCGAAGCGGTCACCGTCCTCGGCAAGGCCGTGTCGGTTGATTATCTGGATGAACGCAAGTTTGCCGCGGCCTCGGCCGCGCTGGCGCGCACCGGGCGGCAGGTCTTTGACCTCACCTGGCGTCGGGATTACCAGGCCGGCAACCGATTCCACTGGGACCAGTTCTCCCCAACCCGCACCTCCAAGCGGACGGTGCTCGACGGCGTGGTGACGAATTCGGTGGTGCGCGAATGGGGCAGCGACCAATGGGCCTCCCGCGTCCAGCAGGGAACCTTCCTGAACTGGGTCGTGGGCAATGCCCTGCTCCCCTACCAGGATCCGGACCCCAGCCATGAAGGCATCCAGAAGGTCGACCGCACCACGGTGGCGGAACTGAGTGAGCTGGCGGTGCAGATCTCTGGTCTGCAGACCGCGCTCGACAATGCCGAGGGGGCGCTGACCCCGCTGGGGTTGTCGGAAGGCAGTCTGTCCTTTGACATCGATCCGAACCTCGTTGTCGGGGCCAATGCCAAGGGCCACTTCGAGCAGATCTATGATCGGGCCAAGGTGGCCCTCAACAACGCCGTCGCCTCCTTTGACGACGCGAAGGGTGTGACCCAGTTGATGCGTTCCGAGCAGGATTCGCTGGAGGACTTCCAGACCGAGGTCGAGCGCCAGGAACTGGCCTTCAACAGCGCACTCATCGAGATCTACGGCACGCCGTATCCCGACGACATGGGCCCGGGCAAGGCCTACCCGAATCCGGACTATGACGGACCCGACCTGCTCAACTATCGCTACGTCGATAATCCGGAATTCATCAACGGGCCGGCCATCGAACCCGTGAGGAAGGAGTTTCTTCCGAAGGACGAGAACGGAAACCCTGTGGCCAACGCCATCGAGGTCGAACTCGATTCCATGGGTCATGCGGCCAACGAGGTTTGGGATGCCAACGGGTCCGTTGGTGACGCCGCGTTCAAGATCGACATCCAGACCACGGATCTATGGCCGCAGGCACTGGGGACCACCAACTGGGTGGTGCCGAATCTGCTGCCGAACGGAGAAGACAATCCCAACTACCTCGAAGGGGTTCACTACATCAGCGTGAACTGGGGCCCGCACGGGTTCCTGGACAAGCCGGCCAACTTCAAGGGCAAGCGCAAGTCACCCGGCCGCCTGCAGGCGGACATCTCGGAGGTCATTGCGGCCTACAACCATCTCTTCAACGCCTATGCCGCGGTGGCGGTGAGCGACAAGGAGGACCTGAACAAGAAGATTCAACTCTTCGAGGCGGAGGTCGTGAAGCAGGCGGCGTTGAGGAGGAATTTTACAGGCATTCAGGACAACGCCGCCAAGATCGCAGATGCCCAACGCTTCCTTGAAATCTCCAATCTGGCGGCCGATGGCATCGAGAACACAATCAATGACGGAGCGGAAACCTTGGGGGAGTCGATTCCCAATGTCCTGATCGCGGGCTTGGCGGTGGGTGGCGACTACATGTCGGTCATCCGTGGAGTGCTCTCGTTGAGCAAGGCCTCAACGGTTGGAGTCATCAGGGGGATCCAGTTTGGAGTCAACGCCGCCACCTTGGTCTCCATCAACGAATACGAAGCGGCCATTGAGGACTTTGACCTTTCCAATTTCGATTTGGAAAACCAGGCCAAGCTCCAGCAGATGGTCTATGAAATCGGTCTTGGGGTGAAGCAGGTGCAGGCCGCCTTCATCGGGATCAATGAGGACACACGCCGGCTGCAGGATGCCTATGAAAGGGTTCGGGCCGACGTGGCCGCCGGGGAGCGGATCCAGGCCGAACGTCTGGTAGCCCGCCGCCGCGCGGCGGCCGTGGTGCAGGGCTATCGCACCCGCGATGCGGCTTTCCGCATCTTCCGCAACGAGAAGCTGGAGCGCTACAAGTCGCTCTTCGACCTGGCTTCGCGCTACGCCTACATGGCCGCCAACGCCTACGACTACGAAACCGGCCTGCTTGGCAGTGCTGACGGCAAGGCGTTCGTCAACCGCATCATCAGCTCCCGGGCCCTGGGCGTGGTGAAGAATGGGGAACCGCAATACGCGGGCAGCAACACCGGCGATCCCGGCCTGTCCAGCGCCATGGCCGAGATGAAGGCGGACTGGGATGTGCTCCGCGGACGCCTCGGATTCAACAACCCGGATGCCTACGGCACGACCGTGTCGCTACGCACGGAGCAGCTGCGCATCCTGCCTGGGACCGACGGCGACGCCCGGTGGCAGGACGTGCTCCAGAGTGCCCGTCGGGCCAACCTGCTGGAGGACGGCGACGTGAAGCGCTATTGCCAGCAGATCGATCCGGGCGGCGGGCTGCCGGTGCCGGGACTGGTGCTGACCTTCAGCACGACAATCGAGCCGGGCCGCAACCTGTTCGGGTTGCCGACCGCCGCAGGCGATCACGGCTACAGCCTGTCCTCCTTTGCCACCAAGCTGTTCGCAGCCGGGGTGGCGCTGGAGAACTACCAGGGCATGGACAACCCGGTGGCCAACACCGGGGCTGTGGGCGCGGCGGGTGGGACATCCGTCACTCCGCCTTCGGTCACCTTCCTCAGTGCGGACGGGCTTTCCGCCACGCCTTACATCTATCTGATCCCGGTGGGCGTGGACTCCATGCGCAGCCCGCCGCTCGGGGACGCGAGCGCGATCCGGAGCTGGAACGTGAACGACGCGGCGGTGCCGTTGCCGTTCAACCTGGGGGCCTCGGCCTTCTCGTCGGCGAACCTGTATCAATCTGCGGACGCGCTGTCGGAGCCCTTGTTCACCCTGCGGAAACACCAGGCCTTCCGGCCGGTGTCCACCACGGCGGCGTTCACCAGCGACATCTACGGCAGCGGCGGGTCCCTGCGACCCTCGCAATACACCAACCGGCGGCTGATCGGTCGCTCGGTCTGGAACACCCAGTGGAAGGTGGTGATCCCGGGCTACACCCTGCTGAACGATCCCAACGAGGGGCTGGACCGGTTCATCCGGACGGTCAAGGACGTGAAGCTGCACTTCGTCACCTACTCGTTCTCCGGCAACTGAACCTCTGACCTCGTATCCCATGAAACACTCGAATCGCACGTCCGGCCAAGACACCGGGACCCAGGGAGGTTCCGCCTGGGCGCGTTTCCTACTGGCGATCCTGCTGGGGGCGGTCTTCGCCCCCGCGGTCCGCGCGTTCCCACCGGCTCCGCACCATCTCTTTTTTGGGACGGTCCGGGACCAGTACGGCACTCCGCTCCGCGTCGCGAACGCTCAAGTCCTCCTCGAAGCCGCCGGCGGCACGGTATGGAAGACGGAGGTCGTGAACGGCGTGGAGCCGACGGTCAACTATCGCCTGGCGGTTCCGATGGACGCCGGGCTTACCGCCGACCTGTATCAGCCGACCGCGCTGCGGCCGGCCATGCCCTTCACGATCCGGGTGAAGATCGGCAACGTGACCTACCTGCCCCTGCAGCTGAAGGGCAGCTTCGTCAAACTCGGGCTGCCGGGGCAGCAAACCCGGCTGGACCTGACCCTCGGGGAAGACAGTGACGGGGACGGTCTTCCCGACGCCTGGGAACGCCTGATCAGTGCGGACCTCACGCAGGTCCATCCGGGGGACGATTCCGACGGCGACGGGATGAGCAACCTCAAGGAGTACCTGGCGGGCACGTATGCGTTTGATCCGGACAACGGGTTTGCGCTGCAGATCTCCGAAGTCCGGGAGACCGGCGCTCGGATGAAGTTCACCTCCATCCGCGGCCGGAGCTACCGGCTGGAAGGCTCCACGGACCTGAAGGAATGGGTGCCAACGTCGTTCCGGGTCCCGGCCGAGGGCACCAATGGGACCGCCAGGTCGGTGTTTGTGGGTTCGGACGTGCGCGTGGTGGAAGTCGAGGCGGTCAAGCCGACGGAGCAACCCGAAACGCGATTCTTCCGCCTCATGGTCGAGTAGTACGGCCTTCCTTCCCATGTCCGACATTTCCCCACTGAACGTCACCGGTTCGGTCCGTCCCTCCCGTCGATGGGGCTGGCTTTGGACCGGCGTGGCCATGATCGCCCTGGTGGCCTGTGTGGTGCTGGGCGTGCGACGTTGGCGGACGGAGACCCCGCCCGCGCCGGCCGTTGCGGTACCGCTCGCAGAATTGGTGCTCCACGAGGGCCGACTGGTCCGCAGCGGCGACACGAATGCCTTCACGGGCTGGATGGAGGAGCATCATCCCGGGGCGGGGCTCAAGTCGCGCTCCTGGATTTCGGCAGGGCGGCTGGACGGGGTTTCCGAAGGGTGGTTCACCAACGGGGTGCTGCAGGTGCGCGAACACTTCGTTGCCGGTTTGAGCGAGGGAACCGTCACGCGATGGCATGAATCCGGCACCATGCAGTCGGAGGGCACCGCCTTGGCCGGAAAGCTGGAGGGCACCTTCCGTCGCTGGCACGAAAACGGGGTGCTGTCAGAGGAACTTCACCTGAGGTCCGGACAACCGGAGGGCCTGTCCCGTGCGTGGTTTCCCAGCGGTTGCCCGAAGGCCGAGGTAATCCTGAAAGATGGGAAGATCGTCACACAGCAGTTCTGGAAAGATGGCGAACGGCCCTCGGAAACCACCGTGGCCCACGCGGGAAGCAACCCATGAGGGCATTCAAACTGGCGTTGATTTCGGGGTCATGGCTGCTGGGTTCGGCGGCGATGGCAGGGACCCTCAGCCTGGACCGTGGCGTCTTCTCCGCTGGAGGCGGTGAGTCCGTGGTTACGGGCTACGGGCTGGGCGGCACGATCGGGCAGCCAGTGGCGCATTCGTCGTCGACTTTGGCCGACACGCTGGCCAGTCGGGCGGGATACTGGACCCAGGTGATGCGCTGGGTGAACACGGTGCCGCTCGCCGTGGATGACCAAGTCATCCGTCTCTCCTCGAGCACGACAGCGAAGATCCAGATCAGCACGTTGCTGGCGAATGACTCGGACATCGAGATGGATGCGCTTTCAATCCTTGCGGTGGGAGAGGCGACCCCCGCCGGCGCGAGTGTCCGGCTCCAGGGCAACTTCGTGGTCTATACGGTCCCGGGCCCGGGTGCGGGGAATGGCGGATTCACCTATACCCTGAGCAACGGGAACCTGACCTCGACCGGAACAGTAAACGTCACGGCAGAAGGGGCCATCGGACCGACCAATCCCAACTCAGCCCGGATCGAGGTGGGGGGAAATGGATATGTGCTTCGCTTCATCGGTGTGCCCTCGCGCCAATACCGGATCCAGTACGCCACTGATGTGACTCCTCCGCGGGACTGGCGAGACTTTGATCCCCCGGTGGTCCGGACGGCGCCGGCAAACGGGGTGATGGGCCATACGGATGTAAACCCGCCAGACCCGATCCGCTTTTACCGGGCGATCTCGCAGCCATGAACGGGGAACCCGAATTCAACAAGACCATGTCATTCCTGCATCGAAGCCTGTTCCTCACGTCGATGGCCTTCGTTGTGGCGGCTCAAGCCGGCGTCATCACGGAGCCAGCCCGCGTCTATACCGTGGGATATACGCTGGAGGATTTCCAGGATCCGCCGGCTTTCTTCGTTCAGACAATTGCCGACTCCAGCATCCTGCAACTGACCGAGGTGCAGGTGGGACTGCATTTGGTGGGAGCCACCGCTGGAGGCGGCTTTGCCGGAGAGATCTTTGTCTCGCTGACCAAGGACCTCGGGGCGAGCGCCGTGCTGTTGAATCGAGTCGGTGTCACGTCCACGGATGCCGTCGGCTTCAGCTACGACGGATGGGATGTCGTATTCCGTGATGGGGCCGCGGCCGGGGACATTCATGGATCCGCGCTGTCGCTGGGAGTCCTTGCGGGAGAGTGGGAACCGGATGGAAGGCTGGATGGGACGGATGAATCGAGACCGGGGAAGCTGCAGTTGTTCGTGGGGCAGGCAGGGAATGGGGAATGGTCGTTGAACGTCGCGGATCTGGATATCGGGGGAATCATGCGGCTGGAGAGTTGGTCGCTGACGCTGACGGGGTTGACGGAAGCAAACGCGGTTCCGGAGGCAACGGGTTTGGGCGGCGTGGGGGTTGGCTTCCTCGCTTACGTCTGGAAGTTCTTCGCGTCGCGGCGAAAGAGGGGAACGTGAGCGCGCTTGAAAGTTGAAACTGAAAACTTGGAACTCCTAGGCCCCCCAGACCAGCCTCGTGACCTCGTTGGCTACGGGCGCATCTTGACACTGCCCCCGCATGGAACGGGGTGGCGACGTCCTCGTCGCCGTTCCAGAGCTTTTCGCAGGGCGATGAGGACATCGCCGCCCCGCATCCTTTCCAACAGGGGGTAGTGTCAAGATGCGCCCGTTGGCTACCGCAGTCGCTCTGGGAACTGGAAAACTGGGAACTGGCAACTCCCCAGAACTCCGTGTTTGAACTTTCAGGCCCGGCGGGTCTGCATCCCGCCCATCACTTGAAACTTGGAGCCGACAACGTCGGGGGCATCGCCTGTCTGCTTGCGACGTTCATGATCCTGAACGCTGCCGAGGATCGGGGCGTTCCTCCCGCGACGGACCCGCTCGTTCGCGGGGAAGCCTTGGCGCGTCAGTATTGCGCCGCCTGCCACCTCTTTCCCGAACCCGACCTCCTCACCCGATCCACGTGGCAGAACCACACCCTGCGTCGCATGGCGCCCATGCTCGGTGTCGCGCGGATGCGCACCGAGGGTCGACCCGATGGCGCTCGTCTCGAAGCTTCGGGTGTCTTCCCGCCATCCCCGATTCTGACCGCTGACGAGTGGTCGGCCATCACGGCCTATTACGTCACGCGCGCCCCGGTCGAAGCCCTGCCTGCACCCACCCGGAAACCGATCGTTGCCCTCTCCGAACAATTCTCCGTCGAGGTCCTCACCATCCCGTCGTCCGTGCCCCTGACCACCCTGGTCCACATCGACGGGTCCCGTCGCGAGGTTTGGCTCGGCGACGCGTCCGGCAACGGCCTGGCGGTCTTTGACGCTGCCGGTGGTTTCGCCCGTCGTTCACCGATTGGCGGCGCTCCGGTGCATCGCATCGCGGATGGCGACGGACTCCTGCTGACGCTGATTGGCAGCGTGTTTCCCTCCGATGTCCCCGCCGGAAAGATCGTGCAAGTGGGGAAGGACGGAACCGGAGAACCTCGCGTTGTCCTCGAAGGACTGGAACGTCCGGTGCAAAGCCTGTCGCAAGACCTGAATGGGGACGGTCGGGCGGACTTGCTGGTGTGCGGTTTTGGGAACGTCCTTGGACGGCTGACGTGGTACGAACGCCGCGTCGATGGCGGCTATACACCGCATGAACTCCTGCCCAAGCCCGGAGCCGTGCATGCGGAAATCCGGGATGTCGACGCCGACGGCGATCCGGACCTCGTGGTGTTGATGGCCCAAGGACACGAGGGTGTGTTCCTCTTCGAGAATGGCGGCCGCGGGGAGTTCACGGTCCGGCCGCTTCTCGAATTCCACCCGGCCTTCGGTTCGGTCCACTTCGAACTCGCCGACATGAACGCCGACGGCCATCCGGACATCGTCCTCGCGAACGGGGACAACGGCGAATATCCGTCGCCCTTCAAGCGCTACCATGGCGTGCGGATCTTCACCAACGACGGGAAGTTCCGCTTCACCGAGGCGTGGTTCCATCCCTTGCATGGCGCGTTCAAGGTCGTGGCGCGGGACTTCGACGCGGACGGCGATCCGGACCTCGCCGCCATCTCGTTCTTTCCGGATTTCGCACGCGCCCCCGGCGAGGCCTTCGTCCACTTCGAAAACCGCGGCCGGATGGACTTCGTTCCCCGCACCATCGACGCGGCCACTCAAGGCCGTTGGTTGACGATGGACGCGGGCGACGCCGATGGGGATGGCGACGTGGATGTCGTCCTCGGCTCCTTCAGCCAGGGACCGCCGGCGATCGAGATTCCCACCGCGATGCAGAATGCGTGGCGGACGAACGGCGTGAACGCCCTCCTGCTCCGCAACCGCGGAAGGAAACGATGAAGCGCTGTTGCCAGCGCTGGTTCAGGAATGGATCGATGGGGCGCATCTGGACACTGCCCCTTATGGAACGGGGTGGCGACGTCCTCGTCGCCGTTCCAAAGCCATTCCCAACGCGATGAGGACATCGCCACCCCGAATTCTTTCCAAAAAGGGGCAGTGTCCAGATGCGCCCGGTAAGGAAGCCCCAGCGGATTTTTCGTGGTTCGGCAATGGCGCACCGTGCTAGAGAGCGGGCGTGCTCCCGTTGATGCGATTCTGGCTCCTTCGCGCCTGCGCGGCCTGTGTTTCAGGCGGGTTCGCGGCATTCGGGGCGCACGTCGAGACAGCATTGTCGGTGTCCGCTACGGGGCGCGTGGGGTTCACCGCGATTGATGCCGTCGGCGCCGGTATCGGGTTTACCAACCGGCTCACGCCCGAAGCCATCGTCCGCAATCAGAACTTCATGAACGGGTCCGGCGTCGCCCTCGGCGACGTCGATGGCGACGGGCGCTGCGACCTGTACTTCGCGGCCATTGACGGGACCAACCGCCTGTACCGCAATCTCGGTGGCTGGCGCTTCGTCGAGGTGGGTGCCGAAGCGGGCGCTGGGCTTCCCGGCGCGCACTCCACCGGGGCCGTGCTGGAGGACCTCGACGGCGACGGCGACCTGGACCTGATCGTCACCACGATGGGCGGCGGGGCGCGGTGCCTGCTCAATGATGGCAAGGGGCGCTTCACGGATGTCACATCGCCGAGCGGTCTCGCGTCCACCGCCGGCAGCACGACGGCCGCCATTGGCGACGTCGATGGCAACGGCACACTGGATGTCTATGTCGCGAACTACGGTTCGTTCCCGATCCTCCGCTCCGGCGTCGGCAAGGCGGCGGTGCGGCAGGTGAACGGCCAATGGGTGGTCGAGGGTCCCTACGCCAACCGACTGCGCGTGGTGAACCAGCAGATCGAGGAAATGGGCGAAGCGGGTGTCCTCTATCTCAACGACGGCAACGCACGGTTCCAGGCTGTGCCGTGGGGATCGGATCGGTTTCTCGACGAGAAGGGGCAACCCCGGTCCGCACCGCCCGACTTCGGGTTGAGTGCGATGTTCCGCGACGTCAACGGCGACGGGCATCCCGACCTCTATGCGTGCAACGATTTCCAGACACCCGACCGGCTCTGGCTGAATCAGGGCGACGGACGCTTCCGCGAGGTGCCGCGCCTGATGATCCGGAAGTTCGCCTTCTCCTCGATGGGCGTGGATTTCGGCGACCTCGATCGTGATGGGCACTTGGATTACTTCACCGTCGAGATGTCGCCGCGCAGCCATGCCCGGCGGCAACGTTCGATGACCGGGGTGAACTTCATCCCCAACCTTCCCGGCCGGTTCGACTACCGACCCGAGGTTCCCCGCAACACGCTCTACCGCGGCAACGGCGACGGATCGTGGAGCGAATTGGCGGAGTACGCAGGCGTTGCCTCGACGGACTGGTCCTGGCAACCGGTGTTCCTCGATGTCGACCTCGACGGCTTCGAGGACATCCTGATCGCCAGCGGCGCGATCCACGATGTGCAGGACCGCGACACGCTGGCCGCGATCCAGTCTTCGGGTCGACCGTCCCAGTCGGCCAATGTGCTTTCGTATCCTTCGTTTCCTTCGCCCGTGTCCGCCTTCCGCAACCTGGGCGGATTCCGGTTCGAGGACGTCCACGAACGCTGGGGCTTCACCCGCACGAACCTGTTCCAGACCGCCGTCCTCGCCGACCTCGACGACGACGGTGATCTCGATCTGGTAACGAGTTGCCTGAACGCCTCGCCCGGCATCTACCGCAACGATTCGTCCGCACCTCGCGTCAGCGTCCGCGCGCGTGGCAGCGGCAAGAACACGCGCGGCGTCAACGCCCGTATCCGCGTTCGCGGCGGTCCCGTGGATCAGGAACAGGAGATCGTCTCGGGCGGGCGCTACGTCGGCGGCGATGATGCCGTGCGGACCTTTGCCTGCGGCGACGCGAAGTCGTTCGAGATCGAGGTGCGATGGCGATCGGGTGCCGTCAGTCGCATCACCAACGCGCGCCCCAACCATCGGTATGTCGTCGACGAGGCGATCATCGATCCGGCAGGAGCCCGCGATACCCGTCCGCCCAGCGCCTCACCGATCTTCGCGGATGTCACCGGCGCGCTTGGGCACACCCACCGCGAGGAGTTGTTCGATGACCTCGCGCGCCAACCGCTCCTGCATCGGCAGTTGAGCGCTGCAGGGCCGATGGTCGCGTGGGTGGATTTCCTCGGGGATGGACGGCAGTTCCTGGTCGTCGGCTGCGCCCGCGGCGGCAAGCTCGGCGTGTATCGCGCCCGGGTCGGGGGTGGGTTCGAAGCCGTGCCCTGCGATTGGGTCGCACCGGATGACGTCACCGGCATGACGGCATGGGTGGACCCGGACGGTCGCCCGGTGCTGCTCGCCGCGGTCTCCAACCACGAGACGGCTCCCGGTGCGTCTTCGTCCCTCGTTGTCGTGCGAGTCGTTGCGGCCGACGGCAGCCTGCGCGCCGTGGTCGAACCTTGGCCGCATGTTCCCGCCGTCACCGCACCCATCAGCCGCGTTGCCTCCGCGGACTTCGACGGCGATGGCCATCTCGATCTCTTCGTCGGGAGTCACGCCCATCCGGGGTTCTATCCAAAGGCCGGTCCCTCCCGGCTCTTCCGCGGAACCAACGGCATCGTGATTCCGGAGGCCGTTGGTGTCGCCGGACTCGACGCGGTTGGTCTGGTCCAAGGCGTCGTCTGGACCGATCTCGACGGGGACGGTGATCCGGAGTTGGTGATCTCGTGCGAGTGGGGGCCGATCCGGATTTTCCGCAATCAGAAGGGTCGCCTCGAACCCTGGGATCCTTCGGTGCGCATCGCCGGCGGATCACCCATGCCCCTGTCGCGGATGTCGGGTTGGTGGACCGGCGCCGCTCCCGGGGATTTCGACGGCGACGGACGGATGGATCTCGTTGTCGGAAACTGGGGGTTGAACACGGGATACGAAGCCACGCCGGAGCGACCGCTGAGGCTTTACCATGGGGCGTTGGGCGGCGGGGAAATCCATGACTTGATCGAGGCTTATCATCCGTCGGACATGCCCGGTGAGGTGGCGCGTCGCGGTCGGCGGGCACTCTCCATGGCGATCCCACCGATCGGCGAACGTTTCGGCACGCATGCGGCTTTTGGCGAAGCCTTGATGCCGGAACTCCTGTCGACGCTTCCCGTGAAGCCTGCGGTCGAGGTGGCGACCGAGTTCCGTTCGATGTTGTTCTTCAATCGCGGTGATTCCTGGGACGCGGTTCCGTTGCCGCGTGAAGCCCAGTGGTCGCCGGTGCTCGGTGTCTCCGTCGCCGACGTCAACGCCGATGGGTTCGAGGATGTGCTGCTTTCCCAGAACTTCTTCGCCATGCGCATCGAATGGCCCCGCACCGACGCGGGCCGCGGATGTGTCCTGCTCGGGGATGGCCGCGGTGGGTTCCGTTCCCTCGACAGCCGCGAGTCCGGTGTCGTGGTGATGGGCGAGGGCCGCGGCGGCGCGGTGGCCGACATCGACCGGGACGGAAGGGCCGATTGGGTGACCACGCAGAACGGCGCGCCGACCCGCGTGTTCCGGAACGTTGTTCCCACGACGGGCCTGCGGGTGCGGTTGAAGGGCGGGAGAATGAACCCGTTCGCGATCGGGGCGACCGTCCGGTTGCGGGGTGCCCAAGGCTTGGGTCCGGCCCGGGAGATCCACGCCAGCTCGGGCTATGGATCCGTCGACGCCACCACCACGCTGCTGGCCGGCGACGCCCGCGCCGTCTGGGTCCGCTGGCCCGGCGGCAAGACGACGGAGACTCCGGTCGTGCCTGGTGCGGCCGAGGTCGAGGTGGTGGAGCCTTGAGGCTGGGTATCCACAGATTACGGATTACCCAGATCCCGGTGAACTTTCGTGATGTTCGTGGAATTCGTGGTCCAAAGGTGGCTGGATTCACAGAACCACGAAGGTCGTGGCTGACACCAATTTCGAAAAATGCGGATCCCTGCGAGAGACTGCTGCATCTGGAATGGCGGGAGTGGTGCGTGGGCGTTTGAGCCGTTGTCGCTCCAGCTCTCCGCCGCCATCGGCGTGGACGTGTCGGCGGAGCCACGGCAGTTCAACTACCTGCTCCACGTCGACGATCTGTCCCGGGCCGACGGTATCCGAACTTTCATTCCGATCGAGGCCATCCGGCTGGCTTCCGACAAGCGATTGCTGGCCTCGGTGTTCGCTGCCCACGTGGTGCCGACCCCGGAGACTCGCCTGATGGATTCCTTCGACGCGGTCCGTCGGTTCGTCGGCCAGCGGACCGATCGGGAATGGTGTCTGAAGTATCCCACCGGATGCGGGGCGAGCGGGCATCGGATGGTTTCCGCCGAGGATGCCGAGCCCCGCAACTGGCCGCGTCCATTCGTCGTGCAGGAATTCATCCGGATGAATCGGCCCGAGGTGTACCGGACCTATGGAGCCGGGGGTGAGATGTTCGGGTGGGTGGTGCGGCGATTCCCGGAGGGGGCCCGTTCCTCGGAATGGGTGGCCCACGCGCGGGGTGCCCGATACGTGGCTTTGGCCGACCCGCCTCCAGCCGCACTGGAAGCAGCCCGACGCGCACTGGTCGCAACCGATCTCCTCGAATCCTTCGGTTGCGTGGATCTATTGCGCCGGCCAACTGGGGAGTGGGTTGTCCTCGAAGTCGGCACGGACGGACTCTTCAACCACGTCGATCGGGACCTGGGCGACGCCAGACTTGAGAGCGAGATACTCCGCCGCATCACCGCGTCCTTCTGGCGGGGGGCGATGGGGCCCTCAGGCTGAAGGTTGGTACCGCTTCACGTCCTTGAACCGATCGAAGTCCCGGTCAAACGAGGCGACAGGGACATCTTGGTGTGCTGCGATGGCAGCCACCAATGCGTCCGGGAAATCAACCGGTTGGGATTTGAACCGCTCCAAGGCGTCCAGCGTGACTTCCTCCATGGGCACCTTGAGACGACAACCGGTGATGAGATCACGAATGGCGTCCGCCACCTCCCCTTGGTTTTTCTTGTAGAAGCTCGTCAGAACGAACGCTGTCTCAGCAACAATCGCACTATGCAGATACAGTTCGACCTTCCCTGAGGCGCTCTGGAGGAGCAGCCCGGTGGCGGCTGCACTCATCGTCGGGTGGTCGTTCTGGAAAAAGCGGACCAGCAGGTTCGTGTCGAGTATGTAGCGCTTCATGCTCGGCGTTGCTTGGTCGCGTAGTGACTAGCCCGGTTCGCCGCCACAGCGGCCTTCTCAGCCTCGATTCCCGGGAACGCCACCTCCGACTTGAGGCAGCCACGCAATTCATGGACGCCCCGGACGCGCCGCGCCACGAGCGTCTCTCCTTCGACCGACCACGAGAGACGAGACCCTGCCTGAACGGGGAAGAGGCGACGAACCTCCTCGGGGATGGTTACCTGCATCTTTGTGGTTACTGTCGTGATTGTACTTGCCATGGCATGAACCATACTGCGCCGACTGGTAATGCTCAAGCGGCTCGAAAGACTCTGCGAGCCAGGTAGGGCAAACGAACCACGGAGACCGGAGATTGAGGTTGGCGTTCTTTGGAGGACTCCAGATGCGCGAGTTGATCCTCTTGGCACCTGAATCCGCATGGTATCCGGGCAATGGCATCCGTTTGACCAACGGGGTCTATCTGGTGGTGCAGAACAATTGACTGTTGGTTCCGGACAGGATCGCTGCGTTTCCGGGGAACGGACCCATCCTGTAAATCCTGATCGTGGTGTCAGCCCCGCGCCACGGAACTGGCACTCGACAGAGTGCCGCAGGCTGGCAAACGCTGGTGACGGATCATGAAACCGTATGAAGACCTTTCCCTGGTTGCTCCACGGTTGTCGCGACGTGGCTTTGTGCATCGGGTTGCCCTGGCTTCAACGGCGCTTTCGGGAGTCATCCCTGCGAGTGCCGTGGTCGGCGGAGGGGTCGGGCGGGTGCGCTTTGGGCTCATCGCGGACATTCATCCCGACGTATTGCCCGATGGATTGGCGCGGGTGCAGGCCTTCGTGAAAACCATGACGGAGGCGAAGGTTGATTTCATCCTTCAGCTCGGTGACTTCGTCTGGCCCAAGCCTTCCAACCAGCCGTTCCTCGAAGCGTGGAATGCGTTCCCGGGGCCACGGTATCACGTTCTGGGGAACCACGACATGGACGACGGCTATACCCGCGAGCAGACGGTCGCCTTCGTCGGCATGTCCGGGATGCACTACACGTTTCCGGCAGGGCCGGCACTCGGGATCGTTCTGGACGGCAATGAACCCGGGGGAAAGCGGACTGGATACCGGCGGTTTGTTGGCGCGGCGCAGTTGGCCTGGCTGGAGAAGGAACTCGCCGGGGCCACCAAGCCCTGCCTGTTGTTCATCCACCAGCCCTTCGATGCCGAGAACGACGATGCCGTGGAGAACGCCGCCGAGGTGCGTGCAGTCGTCGAGCGAGCCGAGAAGCAGCGGCCCGGATCCGTGCTTGCGGTGTTCAGCGGACATCTCCACCTCGACTACGCCCGGGTGGTCAACGGCATCCGGTACTTTGAGATCAACAGCGCGGCCTACTGGTGGCTCAACAATCCAGCCGCGCGCCGGGAGGTGTACCCGAGCGAGGTTCACAAGGCCTACCGATGGGCCAGCAGCGTCGCGCCTTACCGGGATCCGCTCTGGGCGATCGTGACCCTGGATCTGGATCGAGGCGAACTGGTCATCGAGGGCAAGAGGTCGGAGTGGATCGGTCCCGATCCATGGGCCCGGGGCGAAACCACCGATCGCCCGCGCGAATCCCTGCATCCCTGGGTCTCGGGCCACCGTGTGCCCCTGGCACGCTGAGTCCTCCAACAGGAGGCAATGGGGTCGCATCTATAAATTATACATTTTGCCTTCGCGATCACTGGCTGAAGGGCAATTGTTTAATGTACAAACCCAACCCCACTGCCCGGAAGAAGACCGGTGAAGGTGGGCCTAACGGAAGTTCGCCTGGATCGTGAGCGGTTGATCCACCGTGACCGTGATTGTCCGGGCCACGCCGGTTGCCGCACCCGACCATCCAGCTGCCCGGATCCATGCACCGTCCGTGCCAAGGTTTCTATCCGTTCAGTGCGGTCCGATCGCGGACGGTTCTATCTGGCATCCGTGCGGCGCTCTGTCTCGGCGGTCCACTACCGAAGGATGAAGGTCCGGCTTCGGACCCATTGTGGATCCATTCCAACCCTTTCGATGGCTACCCGGGTGACAACGCCATTGATGTCCCGCATGCCGGTGACACCTCCCCATCACCGGCTCGCCCGCCAATCGACGATCTTCAATTTGGGCACCCGTTTGAGATCTGTGTCACTGCTGACGAGAATCAGGCCGTGCACGAGGGCGGTGGCGGCGATCTGGCAATCGGCAAGGGCGATGCTGTGTCCCTTGGTGTCCATGGCCGCGCGGAGGAGCCCGGCCTGCTCGGCGGCTTCGGACTCAACAGGCAGTTGGGTGATCCCGCTCAGGAAGCCGTCGATGGCGGCGGTGAGCTTCGTCGATTGGCGACGCGCGGCTCCATAACGGAGCTCCATCACCGTGACGGCGCTGATGGCCACTTCGGACGGTTTGGCCTTCTGGATGCGTCGTACCACCGGATCGACGCCGCGCAGGTAGTCGCTGACGGTGCAGGTATCCAGGAGGAATTTCACACGAAGGGATCCCGGGCTGGCTCGTTTCGACCTGGACGTTCGATGGGTTCATCCCAGGTGCCTGCGCTGGCAAGGAAGGCATCTGGCCAGGCATCGACCACGGGTTCGATGACGATGGTCTTGCCCTCCCAGCGTTGGTGGACACGGGTGCCACGGGGCAGGCGACAGTCGCCCACCAGGCGGACGGCGAGGCTGTTGCCTACCTTGAAAACCACGGTTTCACTGCTCACGACAGGTAGGATATCCAGAGCGGATATCCTTTCAAGATTCACGTGAGGGAAGGCCTCACGCGAAGCCTCGAAGGGCGCGAAGAAAGGCGGGGAAGGGACGAATCGAACGTGTCAGCCCCTTCGCGTGAGCCAGTCTTCCACGCGCTGCCGGACGTTGACGCCCGGATCCAGGAAGGCGTGCGGACACCCCCCACGCGAACATGCCCGCCCGGTTCCCCTTTCGCGTCTTCG
>JAIXZE010000186.1 GCA_027489875.1 Verrucomicrobiales bacterium | reverse complement strand
GTAACTCAAGCTCACGTATCCTCTGCTCGACCTTCCGGCTGAGTTCAGGGGAAAGCTTGCCCGATTGTCTCATCCGCACCTGCCCAAGGTACTCGCCCAATGTGCGAATCTGCTCGCTGCTGAAGAACCCTCGATCCTCTTTGGCGGCCCACCGTTCGTCGAGCAGACCTAAATCGCCATCGTAGTGATCGTGGAGGTCCAACAACTCTTAGGTGACGAGATACTCCATAGTGGGCGACTCCAGAGCTGTGTTCACGCAATGGTTGGGGTATGCCTTTGCTCAAGCTTAGCCTGCAAGCCGGACGACAATGGCGATGGCGATGAGAAGCACGCCAAGTGTACCTGAGATGATTGACACTCGACGGCTCCAAGGACTGTGACGTGGAGACTCTCCCGTGATGTATGACTGGTGCGAGGAACCAAGCCACAGACTATCCCCGTAGAATGAGGCAAGGCCAGCCGTCGTCAGGGACGCACCGACAACAAACATGGCGCCAATAACAGGTGAATCCCACCAGCCACGGCCAAGAAGTCCCCGGCGGCCACTGATCATTGAGATTCCCAACACGGATCCAACGACGATGCCAGCAATGAACTGCATCGACCAAGCGACCCAATCTGCACGGTCTTGCATTGGTAGGCGGATGAAGTGATGCAAGGAGGCCTGTTGCCCAAGGCTAAAGGTCAGCCAGTGGAGCCGTCGGATGGTGCGTCATGTCTTCCTGGGGCTTCATTGGGGTGGCCATGGCTTCGTCACGCCATATGCCCTGCGAAGTTCTTGAATCTCTTGAGGTCAATCACAGTTGCCAGTGGTGGTTGATCGTCCCGGGGCTTTTCTTGCCCCTTACCTGAGCTGAAGAACGCTCGTATTCCCATGATGACAAGTAGTGGTCGCATTGGTTTTTGGAGAACGACCGAGGTGAGCGACCGGCGCCGACAGAAACGGTGGAGAGCACAAGGCACTCTCGGACTGCCGCCCTGCATCAAACGGAGAAGCGGAGCGGCGGTTCGATCGACCGATTTTGTTAGGCCGCTCCTCTGGCCGCTCTGATTTGCCTTGTGAGTGCATCGATGAAGGAATCGAACTGTGTAGCGCTCTTGCCTGCCCGTGCGATGTCAAGGATGACAATGCCGCCGTCGTTCTTGAAGCGCACAAACTCGACCTTCCGAAAGGTAGCCAACATGAGAATGACGCCAGACATGCCGATGCAGGCAACAAGGCCGGGTGGAAACGTCGCAAAGCCCATGTGAAAGCCGGTGACTAGAATCGCACAGACAACAAAGCCAATGATGGCAGTCCACATGCCCCAAGTGAAAATCTGATTGCGAGACCGTAGCTTGTCCGGGCTGGGGTCGAGAGTCTTGAGTGGAATGGTCGCCTCGAACTCAGACTGAAGCGACTGCTTACCACGAACAACAATCTTGTCTGAAAGCAGTGTGAAACTACGGCTGCCCTCGAACCGGACTTCTGAATATGTGGCGATGGGTTGCACGAGATGTTAATCGACAAGGGTCAGCGACGGGAGCCAGCCACTCGGCGTAACTGCTGGCGCCTGTTCGCTGGACCGGATGGCTAGGCGTCCGGCTGATATGCTGTGACTCCGATGTATCGGTCATAATCTACGCGCTCACTCTCCGGCAACTTGCTGCGCGTCACTCGGAGCGAGTAACCACCAAAGAGCCGACCCTCCGACGTCAGAACCATCCAGTCGAAGATGTCCTCGCCGTCGAATCCGAGTCGCTGGCCAACCTGATGCCACTTCTGGAACTCTGGCGGAACATCAAAAAAGGTACCGGAAAAGACACGCTCGCCGGCATGATAATGAACTCCGGTGAGCCAAATGAATGCAAACCTGTCCTCGCCCAGACGT
Source organism: Verrucomicrobiales bacterium (assembly GCA_027489875.1). Lineage (GTDB taxonomy): Bacteria > Verrucomicrobiota > Verrucomicrobiia > Limisphaerales > UBA9464 > UBA6176. The sequence goes on along the minus strand of JAIXZE010000186.1, from coordinate 2,948 downwards.
TCGGACTCGTCTGGGTCGCGAAAGCGCAGCTTGGTGGAGCAAATGGAATCGTCACCACGCTGAATGTGTTCGATGAATGCAGGAAGGGTTGCCGCCGCGCGTTCGTAAGCTGACTGGAAGTCAAGGTCGGTAGGCGGGATAGCCATGAACAACGGCTCATCCTGCTTCTGTGCAAGTTTGCTGGGTGTCGAATCGGCCATACGCAGATGATACCTAACTAAAGATCCCTCCTGGTGTGCAGAGTTGTCGAGAACCCCTTCAGAATCAGTGCACATAGACCGAAAAGCGATTTCATGTTCATCGATGCTGGTCTGCCGACCGATTCAGTTCACCGAGGGCGGCCTATCCGTGACTCCCGAATTGCCCTCTGGCGTCGATGGGCCGTCATTCGATGAAGCGCCTGGTTCGGCGATTGTCATGTCGCAAACCATCAGATGGTCGCTGTGTTCGGAAAGAGCCTGGATGGTTCGGCCAAGCACCCTGTCGAGGAGTGGGCCTTGGGAGGAACCCTCGACGATCACGGTCGGGAAATCATCGGAGGTGTCGCGCATGCACACGGATACTTCTTCCCCACTTCGCTCATCTCGAAGGTGAACCGTGTGAGGTGCTCCACTGACAAATTCGCGCCAACTCCGCATCTCGCCGGCAAGGTCGGTGGGGATGGAGTCATAGGTTCGGATGTGTAGCAGCTTCTTCATCTTGCCGTAGAAGGTCAGCGATGGGAGCCATCGGCCGAGTGCGTCCACCTCCCCGTGTGAAAATGGGAGCGGGGCGGGGATGTCCTCATCGCATTCATGTTCGCCAGACGTGAGGAATCGCCGAACGCAAGACCCACGGACTTTGGGCACCATGCGTGGAAAAGGAACGACCGCTCCATCCCGGCGTTCCTTGAAACGTCCGGTATGCAAGTCTTGTCGCAGTTTCGAGACGCCTTATCACGGTGCCATCGTTTGCTTCCACGCATACCAGTTGCCCCCAAGGGGTGCAGATCCGCTTATCGTCGGTGGAAATGGATTGGTGCCCGGCCTGTAGGCAATGCCATCGGACTCCGGCCCGAAGGCTCGTAAAGGGATATATAGGATACCGTCACACGTGATGGCTGAGTATTGCGCTTTCTCCAGGCCTTTCCACGGGATGCCACCGAGAGGTCTCAGCCTCTCAGCAGGGATACTGAAGAACAGAACAACACCCGTTTGCATTTGCCAACCGTTGGTCAGCAGGAATGCGTTGACGGGAGCCATAGCATTTGTTCCCGCAATCGGTGAGGATACTTGGTCCCACCGAGCGCCGTAGTACGGGCTGGGGCTACAGCCGGCGGTCAGCAAGAAGGCCATGACCGGCGACGCGATGTTGGTCTTTCTGTTCATCGCAAACGTCACGGTCAGTGATGGGAGCCATCCGCCGATGACGATCGGTTTGTTTCTGTGCGAAACGGCTGGCTCGCGTCCTCTGGACAGCCTTGGTTAGTCTCTTTTGTCATGCCTCTGAAATCACCAGGTGGTCATTCAGCGAAAGGATGCGGCGGATGAGCAAACCGAGCAGGGCGTCAGTCTCTGTCGAGGCGACGTGCTGGCAGATGTGAACGTGATCTTCTTCTTCCTTAACGCTGAAATGAACCTGCTCGGGTGACAAACCTAGATGAAACGTACCGTCTTCTTCGCGAAGGAAGTCGGAGCGACTACGGAGCAACTCCGGTAACTTCGTGCGAGTGGCGTCGTAAGTCTCAATTCTGTATTCGAGTCCCATTGGGAAATCTTTTGCCGAACGACAAAGGTCAGCGGCCGGGGTCGGCCATCAGAGACGCCCGCATCGGCACACATTCGATCCACTGGTTTGTAACTCAAAGCCGCCAATGAGAGGTGTCATGACTCAATTTTGGACAGGATGGCAGGATGGACAGGATGGTTTTTGGGTCTGTGCTGGCGGAGTTTGCCGTGTCTCGGGAAGCTGACGCCCCGTCGCTTCGCATCCGGGGATGGCGAGGGTCCTGAACCGTTCCTTGGCGGAACCCTAATCAAGGTCACCGGATCGGCAATGTTCAAGATGGGCAGGTTGCCGGTGGGGCGCATGTTGATACTCCCCCTTTTGGAAAGGATTCGGGGCGGCGATGTCCTCATCGTCATGGGAATGGTTTTGGAACGGCGACGGGGACTTTGCCACCCCGCGTGGAGCGGAGAACGGGGGGTACTACCTGAAAGGTTGGCTGAGGCGATGCGACGGGTATTTGCAGGAGGGCCCTGGGCCGCAGAAGATGGCGGCATGACAACGAAGATCCGACGTTCCCAGGACCGTGGCCATGCCGACCATGGATGGCTGGACTCGCGGCATACATTCTCGTTCGCGGACTACCATGATCCGGCACACATGGGGTTTCGGACGTTGCGGGTGATCAATGAGGATCGGGTGGCTCCCGGCGGGGGCTTCCCGACGCATCCGCACCGGGACATGGAGATCTTTTCGTACGTGGTGGAAGGGGCGTTGGAACATGCCGACAGCCTGGGCAACGGACGGACGCTGAAGCCGGGTGAGATCCAGTTGATGAGCGCGGGCTCCGGGGTGAAGCACAGCGAGTTCAATCCGTCGCGGGTTGAATCGGCGCATTTCCTCCAGATCTGGATCCGGCCGCGTACCCATGGGCTGGTGCCGTCGTATACCGAGTGGCGTCCAGATCCGGCGCAGGCCCATGCGGACAAGGTCCTCGTGATTTCGCCGGATGGCCGCGATCGGTCGGCTGTGATCCATCAGGATGCGGAGATCTATCGGATCCGACCGGTCGCCGGGCGTGAGGTGGTCCATGGGCTGGGGGCGGGTCGGGGAATGTGGCTGCAGGTGATCCGGGGTCCGGTGTGGCTGGATGAGGTGGAGTTGGGATCGGGGGATGGGGCGTCGGTGGAGACGTCGGGGGAGCACCGGATCCGGGGGGGCGATGGGACGGAGGCGTTGTTGTT
>JAIXZE010000381.1 GCA_027489875.1 Verrucomicrobiales bacterium | reverse complement strand
GACGGTGCCTACGGCCACGAACAGACCCCGCAGGACCTCAAGACCATCGCCGACATCACCCAACTCGGAGAGCGCCTCCGCGCCCGCGGCTGGTCCCAAACCGACATCGACGGGCTCAACCACGCCAACTTCCTCCGCGTCCTCCGCCGGGCATGGTAAGGGGGGGCTGAAAGTTCCCAGATCCCAGTTACCAGTTCCCAGCCAGGCTGACGGAACGAGGAGTTCGAGGTCTTCAGTTTCAAGTGCTCTGCCGGGTCTGAAGGCCGGGTGCCCCCACCCGGCGCAGCCCCTCTGATCTCCAGCACCCGATGTAGCCCGTTCCCGGATCCGCCCATTCCCTCCCCCGTTTGCATCCGCGCGTCGCATATGCGACGCGAGATTGCAAAAAGCCCAAAAACGCACCCCGATCCGCCGCTGATTTGCAACCGGACGTCGCATATGCGACGTGCGGTTGCAAATCAGACCCCCAACCCATCCTTCGCTTGCCCTGATCCCCATCGTTCCAGCCAATCCCCGCCCGATTCTATCGATTCACGCACGGACCGATGTCTCGGCCACCGTGCCGGCATGAAATCCATCCGCTCCTGGTTTTACGCCGCGGCATTGCTCGCATGCCTCCTGGGCATCGTTCTCACCACCTACAAACCCACTACCAACCTCGGCGCCGGATTCTCCGCCGAAGGTTTCCGACCATTCGCCGCCGTCGGCTCCCGCGGCGCCGTTCGTCACCTCTGGCTCACCTCTCCCAATGGCACCCGCACCCAACTCTCCCAGGTTCCCGTCGGCAAGAAGGCCATCCTCCAGACCAATTCCATCGTCGTCTGGGAAGAAAGCCGTGTGATCGGCCACGGTGCCTTCGATGTCATCTACACGAACCTGGTCTTTGCCGCCGACACCACCGGCCGGCGGGTCGAACTCTCGGGCTGGCTGAAAACCCGCGCCGAACGCGTCCTGCCCACCGCTCCGATCGAATCGCTCCCCGCGTATGTCGGATCCGACCCAGCCCCCAGCCAGCCCCGAAAGGACGACCCCCGCATCGGCGTCCATTCCTTCGAGCCCATTTCGGTCCAGCTCGCCTACTGGCGTCCCGGCATCACCCTCTGGTGCACGGTTCCGTATCTCGGCGCCTATCGCCCTCTCGCGATGGAAGTCCCCGAGCACGAAATCGCCGCCTACCTCCGCCAGCAACCCCTGGCCTCAAACCAGTGAATCTGGGCGCAGGATTACGTCTTCCCTTCTCCCTCAACCGCGGCTGGCGTCGTGCAAGGACGGGCAGCCAACGGCCGCGCGGACTGGAAGACCAAGGAGGGCAAAACCCTCAAAGAACTCCAGGATCGCCAACCCGGCGATTGAGCCAAGGTCCGGTCGGCTCCGCCGCCCCTCCAACCTCGGCATCCTGGGGTACGGCAGACTGATACCGACACCGTTGGGGCGACCAACCCCTCGTGCTCCTGCCCTGACCGCATCGTTCGAGCCAGATCCACAGTCCACCCTGGAGTCTGCCCGCAAAATCGGTGGTTCGCAGGGTCAGGACTTCTTCCCCTTCCACGGCGACAAGTCACCCCAAACCACGGGCTACCGTCTTAAAAATAAAATTTAAGTAAAGTATACTTGCCTTAAAATACACATTTAAGACAGTAGACACGTGATTGCGCCTGATTCCGAGATCATCGCCATCCTGCGGGAAATGAATCCTTGGTGGCGAGGTGAGCGGGTTTCTGACCTGCCAACCTGGCGCCGCGCCGCCTTCGCCGAATTGGATCTGTGGGTCCGGCAACCGCCTGCCCCTCGGGCTGTGCTTCTCAGCGGTGCCCGACAGATCGGGAAAACAACGCTCTTCCTGCAAGCCATCGAGGCTCTCGTCGCCAAGGGCGTCAACCCGCGCAACATCCTCTATGTCACCTTCGACCATCCACTCCTGAAGTTGGCCGGCCTCGACGCCGTCCTGAACCTCTGGCGCACGACCGAAGTCCGGGATCCAGGGCTCGAATATCTGTTTCTGGACGAAATCCAGTTCCTGCCCCACTGGCAGACCTGGGTGAAGCATCAGGTAGATTTCCAGAAGGAACGCCGCATCGCGCTGACCGGATCGGCAACCCCATTGGTCGCGGAACAACAGGAAAGTGGCGTCGGCCGTTGGCACACCATCCGACTCGCCACACTTTCGTTCTACGAGTTCCTCCGCATTCGAGCCCGCCCCGAACCCCATCTGCCGGAGGTCCCCTCCCTATCCCGGCTTTTCGACTGGGAACAGTCCGCCTTCGCGCATGCCACCGAGGCCGCCGCCGTACTGGAACTGGAGTTCCACGAATACCTTCAGCGGGGCGGCTTCCCACAATGCGCCCTCGCACCCAGCGTGACCTGGGCGCAGAAGCTTCTTCGGGAGGACATCGTCGACAAGGTCCTCAAACGCGACATGACCGCGCTCTTCGGGGTGCGTCGCGTCGTCGAACTGGAACATACGTTCCTCTACCTTTGCCTGCACGATGGCGGCCTCCTCGACATGGTAGCCCTGTGCGGCAACCTCTCCGTGAAGAAGCCGACCGCTGCGAACTTCATCGAACTTCTCTCGGCGGTTCACCTCATCCACAAGCTTCCACCCCTCGGTTACGGCAAGGAGGTCCTGCGAGGAAGGCACAAGATCTACATGGCCGACGCGGCCATCGGCCCAAGCGTCCTCTCCAAGGGACGTGCCCTGCTCACCGACGACGCTTTGCTGGGACGGGTCGTGGAAACCGCATTCTTCAAGCATGTCTTCACCCGCTTCTACGACGTGAACGTGAACTTCGCCTATTGGCGCGGCCGGAACGACGTGGAGGTGGACATCATCGCCGAAGTGCCGGGTCGCCTCGTTCCGTTTGAGATCAAATACCGGAGCCAGAACACCGGAGCCGAGGATCTTCGAGGAATGCTTGAGTTCTGCACCACGAAGGGCGTGAGGCGTGGCTACGTGATCACGCGCCGACTGAACGACTTCGGCGTCGTAAGGATACGGCAGGACGACACAGACATCGAATTGCTCAAGATCCCCGCACCACTGGCCTGTTACTGGCTCGGCCGATCCGAGCTCGAACCCGCCAATCGGGAGTCCTGATCCCCATCGTTCCAGCCAATCTCCGCCAGAACCGGAAAAAAGAATTCTGCGACGAATGTCGAAATCATGGTCGGCCAAACGACATCCCAGTGTGCCGACCAATCAATCCGGCACAGAACACTGGAAGAAACATGAAGAACTCGACGTTCCTGATCCTCGCCGCCGCGGCGTCCGCAGCCTTGCTGGCAAGCACCGTACAAGCCGACTCGTTCACCCTGCTGATCTACGAGTCGAAATCCGACCTGGCAGCCAGGAAGGATCCCGCGAAGTCCACCGCCTACTGGGCCGCATACGGTGACTACGCCAGGAAGATGACCGAAGCCGGAATCCTCCGGGGCGGCTCCGCGTTGTCCGGCAACGCAGGAACCCACACGGTCTCCCTCGTCGGAGGAAAACCCCAGACCACCGAAAGGCCGCTTGCCAAAGCATCCCTCGAACTGGGTGGATATTTCATCATTGAGGTCGCCAACCGGGAGGCGGCGCTGGAATGGGCAAGGAAGGCGCCCTGCCTCGCCACAGGCGCGGTCGAGGTAAAGCCGCACTCGCCCAATCCGACAATGCCCGCCAAGCCGTCCTTGTGAACCCCGAGTCCGAACAACAATCAATCCAGCACCATGACATACGCACTCCTCTTCCACGAATCCGCCGCCGACTTCGCCCTTCGCGAAGACCCTGAAAAGGCCGGCGCCTATTGGGCCGCATGGTCGTCCTACATCGCCGCGCTCGGTGAGGCGGGCATCGTCCAGGGCGGGGAAGGGCTTCTGCCCCCGCAGACCGCCACGACCGTCCGCATCCGGGATGGCAAGAGACAGATCCACGACGGCCCCTACGCCGAATCGAAGGAAATGCTGGGGGGCTTCTTCATCATCGAGGTCCCCAATCTCGACGTTGCCCTCGAGTGGGCGGCCCGGGCGCCCTCATCCGGTTATGGCTCCACCGAGGTCAGACCCTTGATGCCTCCCATGAAGCAGGATCCGAGCTGAAGCCCGCCCATGAACGCTCCCGTCCACGACGCGATCGTCGCCTGCGCCCGGGATTCGTACTCCCAGTTGCTGTCGTTCGTCGCCTCGCGGGCGGGAGGGGATCTGGCCAGCGCCGAGGACGCCTTGGGAGAAGCATTCCTTGCCGCACTTCAGACCTGGCCCGTGGAAGGCGTTCCGAGCCGTCCCGAGGCGTGGTTGCTCACGGCTGCCAGACGACGACTGATCGACCTCCAACGTCGGGAGGCCACCCGAACCCGGTCCACAGAAATGCTGATCCAGGCAATGGACCTCGCGCAGGAAAATGTGGAAGAGGGACACACGCTCCCCGACGAACGTCTCAAGCTGCTCCTCATCTGCGGCCACCCCGCCATCGACGTCGCCGCACGCACGCCACTGATGCTCCAGACCGTGCTCGGGTTGAACGCCGAGCGCATCGCCTCGGCCTTCCTCGTGGCACCGGCATCCATGAGCCAGCGCCTCGTCCGGTCCAAGGCGAAGATCCGGGCGGCACGGATACCCTTCCAGATTCCCTCCCCGGAAGATTGGCCGGAGCGTCTGGCCTACGTCCTGGATGCGATCTACGTGGCGTTCAACGCCGGCTACGGAACGTTGGGAACCGACGAGACCGGGAATGAGGGCTTCGAGGAGGAAGCCATCTATCTCGCCAGAATGCTGCTCCGGATGGTTCCCAACGAACCCGAGGCTCTCGGACTGCTTTCGCTGATGCTGTTCGTGCATTCCCGCAAGGCAGCACGCCGCACTCCGGACGGCGGATTTGTTCCCTTGAACCGACAGGATCCAGGGCTGTGGTCACAAGCCTGGATTCATGAGGCGGAGAACCTGCTGCGGCAGGCATCCGCCTTCGGTCGCCCCGGTCGCTTCCAGATCGAGGCAGCCATCCAGTCCGTGCACGCACACCGGGCGGTCTCCGGCCGCACCAATTGGTTCATGATCGAAGGGTTCTACCGGATCCTGAGGCTCTACTCGAACACGCTAGGCGCACGCATCGGCCACGCCCTCGCCATCGCCCAGATCCGCGGCCCTGCCGACGGACTCGCCGAACTCGATACGATCCCGGGGGAACTGGCGTCGGATCACCAACCCTACTGGGTCGCGCGCGGCCACCTCCTCCGTCGAACCAGAAACTCCGATGCCTCGCGCAAGGCCTACCAACGCGCCATCGGCCTCACGGAGGATCCCGCCGTGCGAAGCTTCCTTCTGAACGAAATGGCTTCGGAAGACGGTTAAACCAGAACCACGCGCACCTCCTCGCCCGCCGCAACGCGGCGCACGGCGACCGCCCAGCGTGGAGCGGAGCGCAACGCTGGGTCACCCCATCCCACGGCACCCCGCCCCAACGGGGCGGACGTAGCAACATCACGTCGACATCGGCAATGATCCCGGCACCGGGAATCGTGCGCCCCCTTCAGGGCGCGGGGATGCTGCTGGTGGCTTGATCCCAGGGGTTCACCCCTTTCCCCGTTTGCCCCGTTGGGGCAGGGGCCCTGCCTTCCCTCAACCGGGCCTCCGCCTCCTCAGGAAGCCCCCCCTCTGCGCCTCGGCGGGAAAAAGTCCCTCTCCGAGTTCCCCCGCACCTTCCACTCCCGCAACTTTCCGTGTCGGATTCCTCCCCTGACCGGCAGGTTTCCTGAAAAGCACGACGGAAACCGGATCGAAGCCATGCAGGACGGCCACGCCACAGACGAACAACTCCTCCGCGACCACGTCGCCCACCGCGACGAGACCGCCTTCGCCCTCCTGGTCCAGCGCCACGTGAACCTCGTCTTCGGCACCGCCCTCCGCATCCTCGGTGACCGGACCGCAGCCGAGGAAGTCTCACAGAACGTCTTTATCACCCTCGCCCGCAAGGCGGCTTCCATCCGACCCGACGGCGGCCTTGCCGGGTGGCTCCACCGCGCGACCATCCTCGAGGCCCGGCTACGCCAGCGCACCGACCTGCGCCGTCTATCCCGCGAAGACCAAGCCGCCCAACTCGGCACCACCATGCCCACCCCGGAATCACCGGATCCCCTGCCCTTCGAGATCCTCGACGACGCCCTCCTCGAACTCCCGGAGAAGGACCGCCGCACGCTGTTCCTCCGTTACTTCGAGAACCGACCATTCCGGGAAATCGCCCACACCCTCGGCATCGGCGAAGACGCCGCGCAGAAACGCGCCAGTCGGGCCCTCGACACCCTCGCCGGGATCCTGCGCCGTCGGGGTGCCCCCACCGCTACGGGCGCACTCGCCGCAAAGACCCTCGAAGCCGCCGCCCTCACCACCGCCCCGGCCCAACTCGCCTCGTCGATCACCTCCATCGCCCTCGCCGCAGCGGGGACCGCCGCCTCTTCGTCCGCCCTCGCCCTCCTTGTCGCCAAGCTCATGGCCCTGTCCAACACCCAGACCGCCGCTGTCTGCCTTCTCCTGGCCGCCGCACCTGTCGGATACCAATGGCGCGCCGCTTCCACCCTGCGCCAGGCCGTCGTCGAATCCGCCCGCGATCTCGCCTCCACCACCAACG
>JAIXZE010000306.1 GCA_027489875.1 Verrucomicrobiales bacterium | reverse complement strand
GTTTGAGAAGGGGAACGGGGTGGCGATGTCCTCATCGCCCTGCGAACGGCTTTGGAACGGCGACGAGGACGTCGCCACCCCGTTCCATGCGGGGGCAGTGTCAAGATGCGCCCGTCGACGAGGTCACGAGGCGAATCCATAACCCACTCCCAAACCCCAGCCTCCTCACGTCCTCTACGACTACCGCTTCTTCTGGCGGCGAACCGCGCGCATCTTCACAGCCTCCACCATGGCGTCGTAGGCCGCGTATTGCTCGGGTTTCAGCTCCCTCCGGATCATCGGGCTGTACTTGAGGAAGGACTCCTTCCGTTCCTCCGACAGAGGAGTCGTCCCCTGGATCTCCGACTGCCACTTGATGAAGATCGGTCGGATGGCAGCGATCTGCTCCGGCGACAGGTCGATGTACGCCAGCATGTGGTTCAGCGCCATGTCCGGGTTGTTCTGCGCCTGGATCGGCGGCGGCAATGGCCGGAAGGGAGAAACAGCCACCCGGGTGGGCGCCGTCCATCGTCCGGTCGCAACGCCCAGAACGAAGATCATGGCGACAGCCAGCATCACCCGCACGACCCGCCATTCGGGAAAGCTCATGAACGCCCCTCCCCCACCGGACCCATGACCATCTGGTCAAAAGGGGTCAGGTCCCGATCCGGCTCCGAAGGCCGCATGGCAAACGCCACCACGCACACCGCCACCGCCAAAGCCAAACCCCAGCGGGTCACCCGGTCCCACAATTCCCATTCACCGGGCACCGGCGTCGAAGCCCACCGCGCCGCCACCCGGGTCGCGAACCCCACGGGCAGGGCCTCCGCCGACGCCACGTCGACGCTGGAAGCATCCGCACGCCGTGCCGCCTGACGCGCCAGCGCCAGCACCTCCTCCAATCGATCGCCTCCACGCTTCATCGGCCAGCCTCCAATTCCTTGAACAACGCCTTCAATCGGGCCCGCGCCCGAAAGGCCCGGATGCGCGTCACCCCTGAATTCCACCCCGTTGCCGCGCACACCTCCGCAATGGTCTTTCCCCGAAGCTCCAACTCCCGGATCAACCATGCATCTTTTTCCGACATACACCCCAACAACCGCTCGATCAACTCCATCGCCGTTCCCTCCTGGAACTCGGTCGCCACGTCCTCGGACGGCGTCTGCTGTAGCAACTGCTGCTCCGAATCCGTCAGGTCCGCAAACCGGAACTCCGGACGCGCCTTCTGCCGACGAAGCCGGTCGAGGCAGGTGTTCAGGGCAACCCGGCGGACCCAGTGCACGAAGGGCGTCTCCCCGCGGTACTGGTCCAACCGTCCAAAAATCCTGAGGTAAACTTCCTGCATCAGGTCCTCCGGCTCGTCCCGCCGCCCCAGATGACCTCGAACCACACGCGAGACCACCGGATGCAGCTGTGCGACCAACTCCCTGGCCGCCGCTTCGTCACGTGCTTTCACACGTTCCAGCAACGACTTGGGAATCTCCACCGGCTCCTCAGCATCCCTAGACGCACGCTCCACGAATTCGTTACACCCGGAGTCCATCCATCGGGCCGCCGGGGATCACCGGGCCAGTCTCTTCGATCCCATGCCCGAATGCGACGCCAGAACTCCCGATCCCATCCGCCGGGTGCCTCTCGACACTGCACCGCATGGAACGGGGTGGAGACGTCCTCGTCGCCGTTCCATGGCTGTTCCCCTGGCGATGAGGACATCGCCGCCCCGAAATCGGTCCCGAAGGCGCAGTATCAAGGCGCACCACCTCAACCCTACCGCAAGTAGATCGGGTTCGAATAAAGCCAGGGTCGCCATTCCCCGCCGACTTCCAGCCACACTTCCGCCCGATACACGCCCGGAGCGGTCACCGGCATCTGCAACCGGACGCCCTCCGCGCGCGCCACTTCCTTCCCTCCCCGGATGAGGCGGATCCGACCCGGCAACGGGCTTTCAACGTCGATCCGCCCTCCGTCGGCATAGGCCGCCTCGTCTCCCATCCAGGCCCGAGCGGTCACCGCCAATTCCGGAGCCGCACCATCCACCCACGCCATCCGGAATCCCGTCGCATCCCCCATCCACTCATGCGCCACGAAGACGCGTCCTCCCTTGACCGCGCGGCGCATCGCTCCCTCCTCCAGCACGGGTGCCTGGACATGCGTGCTCACGCAGCGGAACGCCCGAAAGTACGGATCCACATCCAGCAACCGGATCGTTTCCCCGTCGGCGTGCCCTTCCAGGATCTGCGCCACCCCGGGCCGCAACCCAACCCGCACCTCACGCATCGACTTCGGCTCATCCACGATCGTTCCCAACCGGGCCATTCCGGCATCCACCCGATGCAGCACGAACACCTGGTTGTGGTGGCAATCATTCGCCCCGACCCCGGTCAACCGGCGCGTGACGGTCTCCGCATCCCACTTGTCGAGGTAGACGTCCGGATACTCCACCTGCGACGCCAGCACGCCGTCCGGGAATTCCGCCACCAACGCCTGCAATTCCTTCAACCCTTTCGGGTCCGTCAACCGCGACACCAGGGTCAGCATCCCACGGATGTCCCGCTTCGCGTCGAAGTGCCGGTTGTAGATCTCCAATCCCGTCAACCCATCCATCGGATGATCCGGACGCTCCTCGATGTGCGACAGGAACAGCATCCCGTCGCCGTTGGTCACGCGCGGGACGAAGTCCTTCAAGTCCGCCTTTTCGTGTGCCATCACCGAGGTCATCGGATGCACCAGGAACCCCCGCCATTCCGATCCCGGCACGAACAACACCCCATTGGTCAGGAACCGCCACGAATCCATGAAATCCCGCGGCGGCCGGAAGTGGTCGCTCAGGAAGATGGCGTGCATCCCGGCCCTTTGGGCATCCGCCAACATCTCCGGGCGCGTGCCCGCCGTGTGGGACGCATCCTCGGCATGCGCATGGAAGCTGCATCGGAAGTCCTTCATCCCGGGAACCTCGGGCAGGACCCGCCGCTTCAATGCCAGGGCCTTCACGGAGGCATCCGCCGCCTCCAACCGGGGGCGCGTCATCCGTTCGCTGGAGGAGTAGCGCGACTTTGCCAGTGGCTCGGCAGCTTCCAGGGGGAGTCCGTGGACCCATCCGAAGGCCACGGCCACAGCCACGACCAGCGTTTTGCCACAATGCTTCATGCGATGCCGCATCCTCCAATGGATGCCAGCCCCGTTTCCAGAAGTTCCCCGTCGGCGTGGGTGACTTCAGGGCGGCGACATCCTCATCGCCCCGGAAAAGGCGAGAGAGGGCAAGGAGGACGTTGCCACCTCGTTTGAGCTGGGAGCAGTGTCCAGGTGCGCCCCCCGAAACGACTCCACGACACTTCCCTTCGCACGCCCGGTGATGGAGGATCCGCTGGTTCGCAACATGGAACGCGCCGGCACCGCATCCTCCTCGACCACCCTGCCACAGGGCGGAACACCTGCTTCCGGCGAGGCCAGGATGCCAGGACTGGATGGCATCCGGGCGTTCGCCATCCTGTGGGTGTTCATCACCCACCTCCGATTCGACCGCACGCTTCTCCCCGGATCATTCCTCCAGGAATTGTCGATGGAAGGATTGGACGGAGTGACCCTTTTCTTCGTGGTGAGCGGATTCCTCATCACGACCCTCCTCCTCCGCGAGGAGGAGTCGACCCAGCGGATCGGACTCCGCGCCTACTTCATCCGCCGCGGATTCCGGATCCTGCCCGCCTCGCTGACCTATCTGGCGACCCTCCTGGCGGTGTTGTTGGCCACGGGCACCCGGCCGCAGTGGCCGGAATGGATCGGTTCGCTGCTCTTCTTCCGGAACCTGGTCCCGACCAATCAGGACTACGTGACGGGCCACTTCTGGAGCCTTTCGGTGGAGGAGCAGTTTTATTTCCTGTGGCCGCCGATCCTCGTCCTGACCTCGCGCCGCTTCCGCTTGCCCCTGACCCTCTTGCTGATTCTGGCAGCCCCCATCTGGCGCTACATTGCCTGGAAGAACCACCTGGCGGCCTACTCGGAGACCGGCCGTCTCGACATGATGTATGATTCCCTCCTCATGGGGGCCCTCCTCGCCCAACTCCAGCGCCTTCCCAGGTTCCGCGCCTTGCTGGACTCCGTCCCGCTCCCGGGAGTCCTTCTCGCCATGGGCTGTTTCGGATTCCTGGCGCTCTCCATCCGCATGCTCCCCCCCGGCAACCTTGGATTCCTCGCCACGACGCCGGTCCAGTTGCTGTGCGCCCTCGTGATCCTCAAGATCCTCATTGAAGACCGATGCCCCGCGGTCAACCGCGTGCTGGAATCCTCCCCCGTCTCCTGGCTCGGCCGGATCAGCTACAGCCTCTACCTCTGGCACGTCCCGTTCGTGTACACGTGGATCCCGGATTTCCCCGGCCACCTTCTGGTCCGCGTGATTCTGTCCCTGGCCGCGGCCTGGATCAGCTATCGGTTCATCGAACAACCCATGCTCCGACTGCGCCAACGGTTCCTCAAACCGTCGCACTGAACCGCCCTCTCAAAGCCACTCCCCAAAAGGCGATGAGGACATCGCCGCCCCGCTCACAGACGGGGAGGCCACGTCCCCGTCGCCCTCTCAAAGCCACTCCCCAAAGGCGATGAGGACATCGCCGCCCCGCTCACGGACGGGGTCGCCACGTCCCCGTTGGCCTCCCCAGCCATTCCCAAATTCAGGCGTGTCCGAATGCGGCCAAACCCGCCGGCTCCTCAGCGTTTCGACGCCCGTCTGGCATCCCGCATCACACGTTCCCAATCAAAGGCAGGACCCGGATCCACCTTTCCCTTCTGCACGTGGTAGTGCCCCAGAAGCCCCGTGTGCGACTGCAAGGACTCCACCCCCAGCGCCCGCGGCACCAGCTTGCCTTCCGCATCCCGCGGATAATCGATCCGGATCTTCGGCAGCACCCGGTTCAACGTCGCCGTCAATCGCGCCAGCGCCTCATACTGCTGCGGCGTGAAGTCATACTGGATCAGTTCCGAATCCTGGATCTTTCCAATGATCGGTTCCGGACGGGCCGGACGCCCCACGAACCCCGGCGTCGCAAAACCGGTCTCACCCAACCATGCGGGGAACGTCAGCCGGATGCCTGCGCCGTCATTCGTGTACCACGGCTCCAACTGCCGTCGTTGGTGCACGGGAAACGCCCCCGCCTGCGCGATCTCGATCCCCACGCTCCGGCTGTTCGCCGTCGTGGCATGCCAGGCGCGTTCCTTGAGATCCAGCGTCTGATAAATCGTGCCGTCGTGATCCAACATGAAGTGCACGCTCAGTCCCCGGCGATCATGCAGGATCTCGAAACACCGCCGGCTCGTTCCCGAGGCATCAAAGTGGATCACGAACTGGTCAATCCGCTCCTGCAACTCCGGCAACGTCCATCCGCCCCCGCGCAACCGTTCGATTCCCGCCGCGTCCAGCCCGTCCTTGCGCAATCCGTATCGGTTCGGCGTCTCCGGTCCATTCCCCGCCTTCGCGGTGTTCTCCCAATCGGAAACCCCCACCTCGGAAAACCGACGCTCCACCCGATACGCGTCATACCCACCCGGATCCATCCACGTCACCACCCGCGTCCCCGTGTGGAACAACTGCCCGGCCACCACGATTTCGTCGCCACTCCGCATCAGGGGCTCTCCCGGACGGGATCCGCCCCGATGCACACAGCCCGCAATCAACCCCAGCCACGCCAGCAGCACCCAGACTCGCATGGGCTGGATACTCACCGCGCCGGAGCCTTTGGACAACCCAACTCCCATTCTGAAGCTGAAATCCCCAGCGGCTGCGGCCACGCTCGCAACGCGCATCGGCTCCGTCGCCCTACCCGCGGAACAAGCGCCTCGAACCAGAATGAACATCCCGTCCCGTTCAAGCCTCCTCCTTGCCGCTTTCCTCGTTGCTCCCGCGGTTACGGCAGCGTTCCCCGGGATCACCGCAGCGCCCACGCATCGGGTGGAGGATCGCGTCTACCTTCAGGAAACGGGACGCCAGTTCCCGACAGGCACCCCGTTGACGGCTGTCGCCACGCAGGGCGGCGTTGTCTTCGTGGGCGGACCCGGCGGGTTGCTCCGGCTGGATGCCATCCGGGGAGAACTGATGCCGGAACCCGCGTGGAACGGTCCTGTCACGCGATTGGTCACCGCCGGCGACCGGCTTTGGGCGTTGGGACCGTCCGGGCTGCATCAATGGCAAACCAATGGCTGGTCACGCGTCACCACGAACACCGTGACCGACGTCGCGGCCTATCGCGGTGGATGGGTGGCCGCCAGCGGCAACACCGTGTTTCAGATCCGCGATGACGGCCTTTCCCCGATCACCACCAACACCGCCCCTTTCACCATCGCGCACCTCGAGGTCCACCAACTCAACCTCTGGATCCACGGCGAGGGACGCATCAGTTATCTCGATCGCGGCCGCTTCGGCGGACTCGACAGCTACGGGTTCCCCTCCGATCACGCCGTGGACTGGGGACGACTGCCGTCGCCGCAAACCCGCGATTTCCTTTCCGTCGGCGGTGCACTGTGGTTCGCCACGCCGCGCGGCCTGGGCGAACTCCGCGGCATGCGGCTGCGCCCGGTCACCGGAGCCGACGGGCTTCCGTTCGAGGACGCCACCTGCCTCGCCGAGGGATTTGCCGGTGACCTGTGGGTGGGCACGACCCATGGTGCCATCCGCTGCGTCGACGGCGCGCATCATTACTTCGCAGGCCGTCGCTGGCTTCCAGGAGAACACGTGCACGCCATCGCGACCGCCGGCCGCAGCGTCTGGCTGGCCACCGATCGCGGTCTCGCAGAGATCCGGTACGAACCGTTCACGCTGGCAAAGAAGGCCGCGTGGTATGAAGCCCACCTCGACGCGTGGGGACAGAAGCGGCTCGGGTTCACCCACAAGCTCGAATGGGACGCGCCGCTCGGCGAATACGTCCGCGAGGTCAGCGACAACGATGGCGGTTACTCCGGCGACTACCTCGCGGCCCAGGCCTACCGCTGGGCGGTGACGCGCGATCCGGTCGCTCGGCGCGAGGCCACGAACACCTTCCACGCCATCCGATGGCTTGAATCCATGACAGGGCTTCCCGGTTTCCCCGCGCGCGCCGTGTGGGCCAAGGGCGAACGCGGACACAAGGCCGGCCATGGCTCGGGTGGATACGCCGCCGAATGGAACGACGTCGAGGGCGGGCTGTTTGAATGGAAAGGCGACACCTCATCCGACGAGATCGCGTCGCAATTCTACGCCGTGACGTTGTTCCTCGAACTTGCCGCAGAAGGGGCCGAGATCGAACAGGGCAAACGCCACCTCACACGGATCGCCGACCACCTGCTCCGCAACGGCTGGAAACTCGTCGACCACGACGGCAAGCCCACGCGATGGGGGCATTGGGACCCCGAATACTTTGCCACCGAAGAGGGGCGGTTCGACCGCGGGTTGCAGGCGCTGGAACTGCTGTCGTTCATGAAGACGGCATGGCACTTCACGCGCGAACCCCGCTTCGACGACGCCTATCGCCGCTTGATCCAACTCGGCTACCCGGACTTCACGCTGCGCCAGCGCAGCAGCTTTCCGCCGGAGGACATCGCGCATTTCGAGGACCAGCTTGCCTTCTGGGCGTGGTGGAACCTCCTGCGCTTCGAGACCGATCCCGACCTGCTGGCGCTCTACCGTCGCGGCTACGAGCGGAGCTACGACATGGTCCGGATCGAGCGGAACCCATGGTACCAGTTCGTCTACGGGGCCCTCACCGGACAGGACTGCGAAACCGGGGAAGCGGTAAAGCACCTGCGCGAATGGCCCCTCGACCTGCGCGTCTGGAGCTTCGCCAATTCGCACCGCACCGACCTCCGTACGCCGCCCGGACTGCACGCGCCAAAGGGCGGCATCCGCGCCTTCTCACCACGGGAACACCAACCGATGCGCTGGGATGCCTGGACCATGCAGGAGGACGGCGGCACCGGCGGCAACGACGTCGCCGAACCCGGCGGATGGCTGGTGGCGTATTGGATGGGGCGTTACCACGGCTACATCACGGCCCCGATCGATGCGCCCGCCGAGGCCACGACGGTACGACCCGGGGAAGCTCCTGCAGGCGGCGCACGGCCTTACGCCGGCCCGCCACGCCCGCCGGTTCCCTGAAATGGCCGGGATGGATGGGAGCG
This sequence comes from Verrucomicrobiales bacterium, assembly GCA_027489875.1. Classification (GTDB taxonomy): domain Bacteria; phylum Verrucomicrobiota; class Verrucomicrobiia; order Limisphaerales; family UBA9464; genus UBA6176. Next base: position 3,035 of record JAIXZE010000306.1, on the reverse strand, counting down.
GGGCGGCGATTCCTCATCGCCCCCGGAGAGGCTTTGGAAGGGCGACGAGGACGTCGCCACCCCGTTCCGGACGAGGCTCAGGAGCGCCGATCAGCGGCCCTTCACGTCGTAGCAGTGCAGCAACTCCTGGTCGCGGAGGTAGAGCTTGCCGTCGAGGACCACGGGATGCGTCCAGATCCGGCCCTGCGGATTCCGCTGGGTTGTCTGCGGGGAGAGCTTGAAGCGGCCCTTCTCATTCCATCCCGCAGGACTGGCCTCGACCAACGCCACGTCGCCGCCGTCCTCCGCGATGCAGTACAGCATGCCGTCGGCGAAGTGCACCGAGCCCTTGCCGAGTGACTTGTTCGCCCAGACTTCCTTGCCGGTCTTGAGGTCCTGACACACCCAACCCGGGCCGTCGGAGTACCCGTAGAGATGGTCACCCACGCGCACCACGCCGCCGTGGTGGTTCTTCATGACCTTGTTGTCCTCGTACACGACCTCGGGCCCGGCTGACCCGAGGCGCACCGCCTTGCAACCCACACCGTACCCCGCGGTGACGTACACGATGCCGTCATGGTAGACCGGCGTCGGAATCACCGCGGTACGGCCCGGAAAATCAACATTCCACAGCACCTTGCCCGAGGCGGGATCGACACCGAAGAACCGCTTCATCACCAACTGCACGATCTGCTCCTTGCCCTCGTGCTTGATCAGGATCGGCGACGAATACTGGGCCTCATCCTTCAGGTCGGTCGTACGCCAGACCACCGCGCCGGACTTCTTGTCCAGCGCCGTCAACGTTCCACCGGATCCGCCCGGCGTGCAGATCACATTGCCGCCCACGATCAGCAGCGACTCCGTGTAGCCCCAGGACTGGAGCTTGCCGCCGAGGTCCTTCACGAGCGACTTCGACCACACTTCCTTGCCGTCCGACTTCTTCAGGCAGACGAGCAATCCCTGGCCGCCCACCGCATACACATGATCTCCGTCGATCGTCGGCGTGCACCGCGGTCCGTCGCCCCAACCGTTCGGATACTTCGGGCCCGCCGGAGCCGACCAGACCTCCTTGCCCGAGGCCACATCCACCGCGATCACGAACTCCTGCTGGCCGCGCAATCCCATGGTGAACAGCTTGCCATCGGAGATCGAGTAACCCGCATAACCCAGACCTGCGTCGTTGAAGACCCACAACTGCTTCGGTCCGCCCTGCGGCCAGGACTTCAGCAAACCCTTGTCCGGCGAGCGATCCTCGCGACCCGGACCGCGCCATTGGGTCCATTCCCCGGCGAGGCCCGAATCCGAGAGCAGGGCCAGGGAGACAACGAGACTGGAAAGCAGGGGCTTCATGCGTGAATTCATTGCAGTGGGACTGTGTTCGGACCGACTCCACAAGGGAACGCCATTGCATGCAACCCTGTTTCCGCGCAGCCCGTCCCCTGGGCGCGTCTTGACACTGCCCCCACATGGAACGGGGTGGCGACGTCCTCGTCGCCGTTCCAGAGCCATTCCCATGGCGATGAGGACATCGCCGCCCCGCATCCTTTCCAACAGGGGGCAGTGTCCAGATGCGCCCGTCCCCCTCGCTTCTCCAATCTTCAATCTTCCAACTTCGACCTCCCCCCCTACAGTTCCGGCATGCCACGCCGTGCCACGCACGCATCCCTCGCGATTGCCCTGCTGTCCACCTGCGCCCTGCTCGCGCAGGATCCGCGCCTGCCGTCCCTCGAAAAACTTGCCAAGGACACGGCCCCCTCCGTCCGCCTCGAAGCAGTCCGCGCCCTCGCACGCATTCCCGATGCCCGCGCCGCCGAGATCGCCCTCGGCGTCCTCGACCAACCGATGGATCCAACGCTGGACTACGCCCTCTGGCTGACGATCAACCAGCTTTCCGAGCCGTGGATCGCCGCCCTGGAATCGGGGGCCTGGAAGACCGAGGGCCGCGAACGCCAACTCGAGTTCGCCCTCAAGGCCATCCAACCCGCCCAGGCGAGCCGCGTCCTGTCCCGCTTGCTGGAATCCCGCCCGATCGACGCCGCCGGCACCGGCCCGTGGATCGAAGTGATCGGTCAAGCAGGCGGCCCCGCCGAACTGCGCACTCTCCTGGGAGCCGTCACCTCCAACCGCCTCCAACCGGCCGCCGCCGTCCGCGCCGTCCGCGCCCTCATGGAAGCCCAGCGCCAACGGAAACTCCGGCCGGAAGGGGACGCCGCGGCCATCCCCGCACTCCTGCAACACCCTGACTCCTCCCTCCGCGAGGCCGCCGTCGCCTGGACCGGTTCACTGAAGGACACCTCGAAGATCCCCCAACTGGGACAACTCGCGGCCTCTGACACGTCAGCTTCCGTCCGCGCCGCCAGCTTCCAGGCCCTGCGCCAGATCGGTGGGCCCGCCGTCGTCACCCTCCTCAAGACCCAGGCCGCCCAAGGCCCGGTGGAATCCCGACCCGACGCCATCGCCGCGTTGGCAGCCCTTGACGCCAACGCTGCAATCGCCCCGCTGATCGCCCTCCTTCCAAGCATCCAGGAGGACACTGCGGCCCTTGCTCTGTGGCGTGGCATCCTCGCCCAGAAGGGAATCGCCAAACCCGTGGCTGACGCCATCCAGGCAAAGGCCCAGGCCACTCCCCGGTTCCTTCCGGAGGCCGCCGCCCGGGCAGGCATGCGGGTCGCCCGCGAAGGCGGCCGCAATGAGGTCGAACTCGTCGTCGCCCTCGCCAGCGCCGCCGGCCTCACCGGCGATGCGCAGGCCTTCACCGCCAGCCTGATCAAGGACCTCGCCGCACGCGCCCAGCAATCCGGCGATCCCGCACGCGGCGAATCCATCTATCGTCGCGACACCCTCGGATGCGTCGGTTGCCACGCCATCGGCGGCGCCGGCGGCAAGGTCGGTCCCGACATGACCTCCATCGGCGCGAGCGCTCCGGCCGATTACCTCGTTGAGTCCATCCTCCTGCCCAACGTGAAGATCAAGGAGGGCTACCACTCGGTGGTGGTGACGCTGAAGGATGACTCCGAACTCGTCGGAACCCTCGCCCGCGAAACCCCGCAGGAGAT
>JAIXZE010000221.1 GCA_027489875.1 Verrucomicrobiales bacterium | reverse complement strand
CGCGATCCCGGCCCGGCGCGCAACGCGCTCACCGACGCCTGGCGCTCGTGCACAACTCCCGAGTCCGCCGAATCCATCGTCCTCGCCGCGATCGACGCCGCCCGCGCACTCGCGTTGCCAAATCTCGACGCCCGCCTCACCGCCCTCGCCTCCCATCCCTCCGCGTCCGTCCGCAAGGCACTCACCCTACCGAAACCAGCCACGGATCCCCGCGACCTCGAAATGGTCGGGGCGAAACCCCACACCCTCGCCGCACTCACCCAGGGCGGTGATGTCGCCCGCGGCCGGAAACTCTTCGCCGAACGCGCCGACTGGGCCTGCCAACGCTGTCACAAGCTCAACGGCGAAGGCGGCGATGTCGGCCCCGACCTCACCGGCATCGGCAAGCGCATGACCCGCGCCCAGATCTTCGAGGCGATCCTCAACCCCAACGGTTCCATCGCCGCGGGTTACGAAACCGTCATCCTCTCCCTCAAGGACGGCGACTCCAAGGTCGGCACCATCGTCTCTGAAGCCAACGGGGTCCTGACCCTTAACTCCCCGGAAGACGGACGCATCGAGATCCCCGTCGCCAACATCCGCAACCGCGAGCGCGCCCCCTCCGCCATGCCCGAAGGCCTCACCGAGATGATCACCCGCGGCGAAATGCGCGACCTCATCGAGGCCCTCGCCCGGCCTTGACCCCTCCTCCAGTTGCAACCAGACGTCGCATATGCGACGTGCGGATGCAAAAAGGCCGTCCAAACCCTCCAAACCATGGGTCATTTGCAACCGGACGTCGCACATGCGACGTGCGGATGCAAATGACGCCCGGAACCCAGCGCCTCGCAGGGGGCCCCTTCCCGCGGCCACTTCCCACGGTCACTTCCCTGTCGATCACGCGGCCAGTCCCGAACTCCTCGTCTGCGAGTCGTCCACTTCCATCCGCTTCCCACAGGCGACGAGGACGTCGCCGCCCCGTTCAGGAACCGGGGCAGGACGTCCTCGATGACTTCCCCCAACCAACGCCGACCGTGTGGCTCAGGATCTCACGCGAAGTCGTGTTCCTCGTCGCGCACCACCAGCACGGGACACGGCGCATGACGGACAATCTTCTCCGCCACGCTGCCCAGCAGCACGTGCTTCAGCCCCGTGTAGCCATGCGTCGACACGATGATCAGGTCGGTATCCGACTCCTTCGCGAAGTCGACCACGCCCTGCCACGGTCGACCCGAGATCACCGTGGCCTCGGTCTCCACACCGCCGCCTACGGAACGTCCCAACTCCTCGAGGTGCTTCGTCAACTCGCGCAGTCGCGGTCCTTCCGCATCCGGCGGCAGCAAGGGCACCACGGCGAAGTCCGGCGGATAGCTGAGCGGTTCCACCACATGCAACAGCGTGAGTCGCGCCCCGAACTGCTCCGCAAACGCCTGCGCGTAGTGCAGCGCCTTGCGCGATGGCTCCGAGAAGTCCACCGGAACCAACACCTTCCTCAGGTGCAACCGCACCGGAGCCAACGGGGTCGCCGGTGCCGTCGCGTGGCCGTGCCCATCCTTTCCGGTGACCACCAGTTTCACGCCGGATTGGCCGGCACCGGGAGTATTGCTCGCATTCATGATCGGTTATCTTTCCGTGGAGGTTGATGTCGACGTGCGAGGTCACTCGACCCGACGCACACAGTTCACGCTGCCGAAGGGATTCGGGGTGGTTTCGCTGCATTCCGGATCCGGCAGCCAGCGGCCGTCGGCGATGAACAGGTATTCGTAGGTTCCCGGAGGAACCAGAATCTCCTTCTCCCACCGGCCCAGTCCCATGTCGACCATCGGCAGGGTTGTGGGATGCCAATCGTTGAACGTCCCGGCGAGATACACCTCTCGGGCACCGCCCAGGTGCACATCGAACAGCACCGTACGCGAGGTTTCAGCAGGAGTGGGAACAACCGGAACCGTCGTGTCCCCGGCCTCCGTCTCCGGCGGTTTCGTGGCCGCCTTCAGCGAACTCTTCTTGGGTTTCATGGTAGTTCTTCCTCCGTCATCCGTGATTGTTGAGAACAGTAGGAACCTGCCAACAAATCCCCCCCCGTCTCGGCTCAGTGTGGCGAAATCCGACTCTTTCTTGCCGTGCCCGGGGCAAGTTGCCATTGCCCATGCGTTGATCGGGGTGGCGATGTCCTCATCGCCGTGGCTATGGCTTGGAAACGGCGACGAGGACGTCGCCACCCCGTTGCAGATGGGGGCAGTGTCCAGATGCGCCCGATGTGCCCCCGCCAAAAAATCCCCCTGTCCTTCCCAACTCCCGCCGTTCAAACTGACCGCCCACGTTCGTCGAGACTCGTTGTTCCATGTCCAAGATTCATCGCGCACTGCTTTCCGTATCCGACAAGACCGGCCTGGTTGACCTGGCCCGCACCCTCGTCACAGCCGGGGTCGAACTCCTTTCCACCGGCGGCACCGCCAAGGCCATCCGCGACGCCGGCCTGCCCGTGAAGGACATCTCGGAACACACCGGGTTCCCCGAGATGCTCGACGGACGCGTGAAAACCCTCCATCCGCTCGTCCATGGCGGCCTCCTGTATCTCCGCGGAAATGCCGAACACGAACGCACCGTTGCCGAACACGGCATCGCTCCCATCGACCTCGTGGTCGTGAACCTCTACCCCTTCGAGGCCACGGTCGCCAAACCGGGCGTCACCCTTCACGACGCCATCGAGAACATCGACATCGGCGGCCCCTCCATGCTCCGGAGCGCGGCCAAGAACCACGAATCCGTCACCGTGATCGTGGATCCCTCGGACTACCCCACCGTGGCCGAACACATCCGCACCCAGGGCAACACCACCCTCGAGCTCCGCCGCAACCTTGCCGCCAAGGTCTACGCCCGGACCGCCGCTTACGACGCCGCCATCGCCGCCCATCTCACCCGCGCGTTCACGCCGGCCGTCGAGCACGTTCCCGTCCTTTCCGTCGGTGCCCCCCTCGTCCAACCCCTCCGGTACGGCGAGAACCCGCACCAACGCGCCGCCCTCTATGGCAAGTTCCGGGATTACTTCGCCCAACTCCACGGAAAGGAACTTTCCTACAACAACATCCTCGACCTCACCGCGGCTGCCGCGTTGATCGGAGAATTCCCGGCGAACGACCCCACCCTCGCCATCCTCAAGCACACCAACCCGTGCGGCGTCGGCCGGGGCACTTCCCTCCGCGAAGCCTGGGACCGTGCCTATGCCACCGACCGCCAGGCACCGTTCGGCGGAATCATCGCGGTCAACCAGACCCTTGACCTCCCCTGCGCCGAGGCCATCGCCGAAATCTTCAGCGAAGTCATCGTCGCGCCGGACTTCACCCCGGAAGCCCTCGCCCTTCTCCAGCAGAAGAAGAACCTGCGTCTCCTCAAGGTCCTCAAGAATCCCTCACAGACCGCCCCCGTCGACGTCCGGTCCGTCGGTGCCGAATCCTGGCTCCTGCAGGAACGCGATCTCCGCGTCACCACCGCGGCCGATCTCAAGGTCGTGACCAAGCGCGCCCCAACCCCGTCCGAACTCGAAGCCTTGCTGTTCGGCTGGCACGTCGTGAAGCACGTGAAGTCCAACGCCATCGTCTACGCCAACGCCACCCAGACCCTCGGTATCGGTGCCGGCCAGATGAGCCGCGTGGATTCCTCACGCATCGCCGTCTGGAAGGCGGGTGAAGCCAAGCTCCCGCTTCAGGGCAGTGTCGTCTGTTCCGACGCCTTCTTCCCGTTCCCCGACGGCCTCATCGCCGCCGCCGAAGCCGGCGCCACCGCCGCCATCCAACCCGGTGGATCCATGCGCGACGCCGAGGTCATCAAGGCCGCCGACGAACGCAACCTCGCCATGGTCTTCACCGGCCACCGACACTTCCGGCACTGAGGGGGACGCGGAGTTCGAAGTTTGAAGTTTCAAGCCGGTCGACCGCCGCGTGGGGGCACGCAGCCTACAATTCCACAGCTGTAGCCCGGGTGCCCTCACCCGGCGGGAAAGTCCAAGGATTCAAGTTTCAAGCCGGTGGACCGCCGCGTGGGGGCACGCAGCCTGCAATTCCACAGGCTGAAGGCCGGGTGCCCTCACCCGGCGGGAACTTGAAACTCCCCCCTCACCTCGGCCGCGCCGCCGGGATCCGGTAGCCGGCATGCCAGTTGTAGAACCAAAGGCGCTCCAACGGCACCAACTCGGCGTGCCCATCCATCGCCGCCATGTTCACGGCACCCGGCAACTTCTCGCCGGGGGAAAGACGCTTCGGGGCTGCCTTGCCCACCGGACCGGAACCATGACGTCCGATCATGAACCGCCCCAACCCACCGGCGACCCCATCGCCCTCATACAGGTTGCGGGCCGGGATATCGTTCGCCTCGGGCCATGAATCCACCCACATCCCGTCGCCAAACATGAAACTCAGCGACGGCGTCTCCACGCTCGTCTCCTTGGTGAACGCCTTGGCTGGTTCAACAGGCGGCACCGAATAAAACCATGAATTGAAACAGTACCCGCCCTGGAACCCACGCACGCCATTGGTGCGCCACAACCAGGTTTCGTCCGCCGTTCCATAATCTGCGTTCGCCGGATTGCGCGGAATGCGGCGGCGCGGCTCGGGAGCCATCGGACAGTACCGGATGAAGTGGGCCTTTCCCTGATACGCGAGGAGGCGGTTCATCCAGAGGCTCTGCGAACCATCGTACGGCAGCATGACCCCGCGGTTGTCGTCGAGGTACATGGTATGGGCCAGGCCCATCTGCTTCAGGTTCGACAGACACTTGATCTGGTTTGCCTTCACCTTCGCCTTGCCGAGGGCCGGCAACAGCATCCCGGCGAGGATCGCGATGATCGCGATCACCACCAGGAGTTCGATCAGGGTGAACGCCTTCCGCGCGCCCACGCGGTGGCTCGGTACCCAGGCAACAGGATCACGTCCGTTCATCCCAGACACAAAAGCGAACCCGGCGACGCCGGGAAAGCTCAAATCCGGAGCACTGATCAAATGACCGATCTTCACCGCGTCCAAGTCCTCTGGCTGGGGGAGGACAAGCCATTGCGGTCAAACGGCCACACCCAGCCCGGCAATCGGTGGCGTCGCCCTCACTTTCCTCCGCCCACCTTGACCTCCACCGGAGCCACTTCCGGACGCAACAGCTCCTTCAAGTTGTACTGGAAGTAACGGCAATGCGCGGCCGGCACCTCCCCATCCGAGTTCGCCACCCAGAAATCCAACGTGTCCGGCGCGAACAGCACGCTGTGGATGTTCGATTTCATGCACACCGGACGCGTCATCAGGTCCCGCGCCGTCGCCACATCGAACTTCCCGTGCTGCGCCTTCACCCGCCGTACCAACTCCTCGTAACGATCGCCCGCGCTCAACAGCACCGCGTTCGGAACCGCATGCGGCAATCGCTCATGGACCGCCCCGGGCTCCACCACCTCGAACGTCGTCGGCGTCGCCGCGATCCCCACGGCCTTGCCCGTCTTTCCGTCGGCGATCACGTAATAGTACTCACACGTCCGCGGACCCTTCCGCAGGATTGCCACCGCTTCTTCAAGGTTCGTCGCCGATTCCATCACCTCGCGCAGCAGCTGGGCCATCGGCTTTCCATCCCACTGACCTTCGCCCCGGCCGCCCATCTCACCGATGCTGATGTGCTGGTCGTTCATCGCCGTCACAGTGCCCACGAACCCGGCGTAGCTCACGTTGGCCCACGCATGCCCCACATCGGGCCGATGCACGATCACCACCGCATTCGGCTCCAGCCCGATGCCCTTCATGTAGTCGAGCACCCGACCGTGAAAGATCCGGCCTCCGACCGTCGCGCCCGGAAGCAGCGCGTATCCCGAGCAATGGAAGAGTTCCGGAAAGAAATTCGCCAACCGGACCTCCTCTCGATCCAGTCCGGCGGCCATGGCGATGGCGTCCATCTCCCGCGTGTACCGTGCGTCGGTGAAGCGTCCGATCCGCGTCTGGCATTGCTCGATCTCGCCCAGAAACCAGCGCCCTTTCTCGAAGCTGCTGCCCACGCCCACGCCGTAGAGCACCCGCTCGACCAGATCGCGCACCTCGCGCTTCAGCAGCACGCCATGTTGCTCGCCCATTTCCTCCGGGGTGCCCGCAAGGAACAGGACCCGCGTGCCGTCGTGCAATTCCAGACGTCCACGTCCATGACGCGCCACCACCTCGCGTCCCTCGCCCTTGCGCAACGGGGTTGCCTGTGTGGTCACAACCCGCAGCGCTGACGGCAGGAACTTCTGCAGGTGCGAAATCGCCACCTTTTCAACGGTCATCCCCTCGGGTACTTGCATCCGCCAGCGTTCCTCCGGCCAGGCCCTCTCCACGCGCAGGCCACGCACCTGCACCAGGACGTCTGTCTTCCGCCCATCCGAGTATCCGATCCGGATCGGCAACCCATCGGAGGCGCGCAGGGCCAGCGTCAGCACCATGGGACCGGTCTTGAGCATCGCCTGGGCTTCACGCGCCAACGTTGCGCGGATCACCCGACACGCCGAACCGTCCACCGTCTCCTCCGGCATCTCTTCGGCGCGGAACATCAGCGGGATCACCGCCAGCTGTTCTGGACGGACGGGCAAGGCCAGGGGCCCCAATCGCGACGTGTCCTTCACGTCCGGAGCCGTCGAAAACCGGGCGCGCCCGGGTGCCCCATGCACTCCAAACCGCTTTCCGGGTTGCAGGATCCAGAGCTCATCCCCCAACCGTCCGATCTCAAACGCCTCCTTCTTGAGTGAGCCCGAGACCTTCGCGCGCTCCGGGAACTGGACCGCACCCACCCACTTCATTCCGGCCAGTTCGGAGGGCAACCCCTGCGCCCGCACCACCTCCAGGGTCCCGGACAGCGTTTGCTGGTTCGTCGGGCTGAACAGGGCCAGCAGCTGGTTCACCGAATCCGTGAACTGGATCTGGGGCGGCTTGACCACTCCGTCCGCCCCAACCGCCGAAATCCAGATCCAGGAAAGCAGCAGCCACACCGCACCCCTCCGCCAACGCGACGCCTTGGTGAACATTCTCGGGAGACTATCGCCCCATCCGCCCACGTCCATCCCCCTGATTCAGGTCCTCCGAGAGTTGCATCTGAAGGCCGGGTGCCCCCACCCGGCGCCATCCATCATCCGCCACGTGAGGGCACGTGGCCTTCAATCGGAGCCCGCATGACTTCAAACACCCCCACACACCCTGTGGGGATGACCCCGACAGCCTGGATGTCAGCGTGGGGAATTTT
>JAIXZE010000440.1 GCA_027489875.1 Verrucomicrobiales bacterium | reverse complement strand
GACGACACGGTCAGAACGAGCCGGGCGAGCTGAGAGAGAGAGCTCTCATCCTGTATCGCTTCAATCCGTGCCCGAAACGTTTCTTTGCACGGACCGAAGCGTGCCTGGACCATTTCCAAGAGCATTTCCCTGGCTGCGGTGAGGCGACCCTCCGCACGCCCCCTCGCCAAACCCTGCTCAAGCCCCTGTTCGAGTCCCTGTTCGAGTCCCGCTTCCAATCCCTCGTTCCAAACGATCCGTTCGTATGGGCTCCGTTCCTTGATCTGCATGTTTGCCTCCATCTGCTTCACATCCTCACGAAATCCTAACTCCTCCTCGTCTGGCAACGCCAGCAACCAGTGGACCGCACGCATCACCTCGCGAATCTCCGAATCATCCATGCCGGATTCCAACAATTGCCTCACCATCCCCAACTTCCCGCTCCGACGAGTTTTCGGGTCCCCACTTGTCCGCTGGGCCACGCGGTGCGCCTGGATCACGCGAGCCACTGGGTTCCCAGCAGCAATCAATGGTTCAAGGTCCAGTTCTGCGAGCTTGCAGGTGTTGCAATGGAAGACCAGCGATGCGCCTGCATAACGAAACTCATAAGGTCCTGGCCTCCAGAATGGGCTCGGGTCAGCGAGGATCGCCAGACTCACCGGGGGTTGATCAAAGTGATCCAGAATTCGACTGAAGTACCGGAACATTCGCCGCGGGAGATCGTCGTCGCGCTGCGACTGCACCTCAACGTGGATAAGGAACAACTCCGGGGACCCGTCCATGCGCCGGGCCCGGATAAGTTTGTCAACCCGAAGGAGACCGGCAGCGGAATCAGGGAGGATCTTCTGCAGTTCGGTGTCGAGGAACACCGGTGTCACCGACCAGTCGATAAGCGATGCGAGACCCGGAAACATCAATTGCAGGCACTCCGGAAGGAATGTCTCCAGCGTTACCTTCCAGGCCGCGTCGTATCGCGTTGTGGTACTCAACAACGCATTGCTACGTCGTCAAGGGGCAGAAGGTTACCAGTCATGTTCCTGGGACTTTCCGTGGATCCGACCTTCGCACGACCCGGGCCTATCGGATTCCACGCCTCCGGCTTTCAGAACTGGCATCCGGAACATGGGAACTTCCTCGGAAGCCAAGGATTCCGCCGCGTGGGGGCACGCGGCCTACACAGTTAGAGCTCCCAGTCCGCAGTCCCCAACCCCACCCCTCAGCAAGGTTCCCCGATCAGGTCGTAATCCGTATGCCCGATGATGCGGACCTTCGCGAACTCCCCGATGGGCAGCTTGCCGCGGATATAGACGCGTCCGTCGATGTCGGGAGCGTCCGCCTCGCCACGCGCGATGAGGTATTGGCCCTTGAGCTTCGTGGTCCCGGAATCGGCCTCCCGGATCAGGCCATGCTCCCACGACGACACGTTGGCCTTCTGCAATTCCTTGGCGGACGCCGCCCCCTCGACGAGGACCTTGATCTCGCGTCCGACGAACGACTCGGCAACGCCCTTCGCCACGGCGTGCTGTTCCGCCATGGCGCGCTCGCGACGCCGCTGGCGCATCTTCGGCGTCAGCTGCGACTCCATCTTTCCGGCCACGGTGCCGTCTTCCTTCGAGTACGCGAATACCCCGAGTCGCTCGAACCGGGTGGTGCGGACGAAATCCAGCAAGGTGTTGAAGTGAGCCTCGGTCTCGCCCGGAAACCCGACGATGAACGTGGTGCGGATCGCAATGCCCGGGATCCCGGCGCGGATGCGGCCGATGAGATCGCGGATGTACTGGCCATCGGTCTCACGCCGCATGCGGAGGAGCATGGCGTCATCGATGTGCTGCAGGGGCATGTCGACGTAGCGCGCGACCTTCGGGCATTGCGCGATGGTCTGGATGAGTTCGTCGGTCCAGTGCGCCGGATGCGTGTAGAGCAGGCGGATCCAGAAGTCGCCGGGGATGGCGTTCAGTTCGCGCAGGAGGGTGCAGAGCGTGGTGGCGTCCGCCGGCAACGCCTTGGTGGCCGCGGTAAACTTCGACGGCGACGCGATCGCGCGGGTGTGGTTGACCCGCAGGTCGAGGCCGTAATAGGTGGAATCCTGTGAGATCAGGTTGATCTCGCGGACACCCTCGGCCACGAGTCGGCGCACTTCGGCGACGACGTCCGCCTGGGTGCGCGAGCGATGCGACCCGCGCATGCGGGGAATGATGCAGAAGCTGCACGGATGGTTGCAGCCTTCGGCGATCTTGACGTAGGCAAAGTGTTTCGGAGTCAGCCGGAAGCGCGGTGTGTCGTGCTGCGGGATGTAGCTGGGGCGGACGTGCACATCCACCAACGGGACCGACGGGGCCTCGGCCTCGAGCGGGATCACGACCTTGCGGGTGCGGTTGTGCTTGTCCGTGCCGCGCAACGATTCCTCGGATTCCGCGCCGGCCGGATTTGCCGCATCGAGTTCGGCGAGCTTCGCCTTCACCGCGCGCCCCTTGCCACGGGCGGGTTTCGGGGCGGGTTCCGCGATCTTGCGCGCCCGGGCCGCGATCGCCTGATCGACAATGTTGGCGACCTGGGCGACCTGATCGACGCCCATGAACGCATCCACCTCGGGCATGAGCTTCGGCAGTTCCTCGCGGAAGCGTTGGGGCATGCATCCGGAAACGATCACCGCCTGTCCCCGGTGATCGGCATCGCGCAAGGCGGTGGATTCCAGGATGGCGTCCACGGATTCCTCCTGCGCGGCGTCGATGAACGAGCAGGTGTTGACGATGATGGCATCCGCCGACGCCGGATCATTGGTGATCTCGATCCCCTGCTGGAGCAGGGAACCCAGCATGATCTCGGCATCGACGAGGTTCTTGGCGCATCCGAGGGAGACGATTCCCACGCGGCGCGCGTTGGTGGCTTTCTGCGAAGCGGTCACAGGGCGCGGACGCTACCTGATCGCCGGACAACGCGCCACTGGGGCGGGATGAATTTCAGCGGTGGCCTGTCGGGGAGGGAATCTCCCGTCCCCAACGGTCCGCCAGAAGGCCGCAAACGATCAGCTGCAGTGGATGATACAGCAGCACGGGTAGCAGGATCAGGCCCAGTCCGGGATGGCTTCCAAAGATCGCCTTCGCCAGTGGAATGCCCGCGGCGATGGTCTTCTGGGGCGCGCAAAAGGCCGCGGCAATCCGGTCGCCGCGATCCAACCGGGCAAGGCGGGCGGCCGCAAAGACCAACGCCATCACCACCCCGAAAATCACCCCAACCCCCGCCGAAGCCGTCCACAGCACCCCGCTCCCCAAGCCGCTCCAGAACCGCGATTGCACCGAGTTGCAGAACGCGGCGTACACCAGGAACAGGATCAGCACCGACGACGCATTCCCCAGCAACCGCTTCCGCGCGTCCGCCCATCCGGCCAGTTTCCACCGCAGGACCTGCCCCACGACGAGCGGCAGGATCAACAGCACGGCGATCTCCCGGACGACCGCACCGAGGTCAGGCTGGGTGCCGCCGGACTTCATCAACCACGCCACCCAGAGCGGCGTGACGAAGACGCCGATCACGTTCGACAGCGCCGCATTGAAGATCGCACCCACGGTGTTGCCACCCGCCAGGCTGGTCATGACCACCGAACTCGAGACCGTCGACGGAAGCACGCACAGGAACAGAAACCCCAACCGCAGGTCCGGCGTCAGGAATCGGCCCACCAAGGCATCCAGCGCCAGGCCCAGCGCCGGGAACCCGACGAAGGTGAATCCCTGCACGAGGGTGTGGAGCGGCCAGCGCGCGGTCCCGCTGCGCAGCGCCGACGTCGGCAACAGCAGACCCTGGAACAGGAAGAT
>JAIXZE010000166.1 GCA_027489875.1 Verrucomicrobiales bacterium | reverse complement strand
GCATACAGGCGTTCCTTGGCGAGGGCGACAGCCTTGCGGTCGTCGACGATCGGGCGCGGGTAATCGACCCCGATCACGCAGCCGCAGGATTCCTGCTGGGACAGGCTCATGCGCCAAGGCTCTGGAAGGAACGAATCCGGAACGCCAGCGAGTTCGGGCACCCAGCGACGGATGAAGACACCGTGCGGATCCTGATCGATGACCTGACGGGCCGGGGAATAGATGCGCAGCGTGTTGATGCCGGTCGTGCCGCTTTGCATCTGGAATTGGCTGAAATGGATCCCGGGCTCGAAGTCGAGGAAGCACCGTCCGAGATGCAGCGCCGTCGGTCTCCAGTGCAGCCACAAGTGATAGCTGGCCACGCTCACCACCATGGCGCGCATCCGGAAGTTCAACCACCCGGTTGCCCGCACCGCCCGCATGCAGGCGTCGACCATGGGGAATCCCGTGCGGCCGGCGCACCAAGCCGCGAGCCGTTCCTGGCCTTCATCGGACGCAGTGAAATCCTCGCGGAGACCGTCGTAGACCCGACTGAAGTTCTCGAACTCGATGCGCGGTTCATCCTCCAGCTTCTGCATGAAATGGCAGTGCCAGCGCAGGCGCGCCTGAAAGCTGGTGAGGGCACCGGACCACCGGGGATCCACGTCGAGGCCAGCCGTCCGTTCGAGCCGCAGGGACTCCATCCGCTGGGTCGCGGCCTGATGCAAGGTGCGCAGGGAAAGGCATCCCCAGGCGAGGTACGGACTCAACCGCGAACAACCGGTCCATGCGGTCACCGGACTCGACATGTCGGTGCGGTACCCGGCTCCGCGGCCGGCGAGGAAACTGTTCAGGGTTTCGCGGGCGGCCGATTCGCCGCCACACTGGAGTTCGACATTCCGCATCGGCGGCAGCCCGAGTTGCTCAGGACCGAGGACTCCCTCCGAGACGAGCCCGCCGGCCTTCCCGCCGCCGAGGGATTCCGGCGCTTCCACCACGCGACCGCCCATCGTCCGATTCCACCGTTCGGCCCATCCATCGCGGCTCCGCAGGCGTCGGATGACGCCGTCCTGCCGGCGTTCCTCCCATCGCACGCCGCGATCGCGGCACCACCGGACAACCCGGAGGTCGCGATCGAAGGTGATGCGGTTCCCGGTCTCCTCATGCGACCACAGCGTGGTGAAGCCAATCTCGCGATGCAGCCGTTCCAGCTGTTCCACGGCCTCGCCGCGACGCAGCAGGAGCCGACCACCGCGAGCCGTGAACTCCGCGTCCAGTTCGCGCAATGCCTGCGCAATGAACTCCGAATGGATTGGATCCCACTCGGGAGAACCGAGGAGCTCGGGTTCGTACAGGTAGAGCCCGAGGACCGGACCGTGCGCTGCCGCTTCCGCCAGCGGCGCATGATCCCGGATGCGAAGGTCGCGCTTGAACCACACGACCTGCCACGGCACCGGTGCTGTTGTGGTCCTCGGGTTCACAAGGGGAGAACGCCTTGCCGGCTGTTCGGCTTGGTCCCCGATGCGAGCCGTGCGCGCGTCTGTTCCCAGAACGGGAAGAATCCGGACGCCGCATCGGGCCAACGCAGTTCGTCCCAGCGACGCCGGCACCAATGGATCGCCAGTCCTGCGCGCTGCAACGCCGACTCGATCTCCGGGAGCGCATCGGCGAGGGGCCCCACGGCGGGTCGCATGGCGACCCAGCCGTCCAGCCGGTGTTCGCGGGCCACGCCAGCAAGGTGGTGCGCGAGGGAGCCTTCGCCGCGATGTTCCACGGGGCAACCGAAGTGTGCCGCGGCCCGTGACCGCGCATCCGCGAGGGCATGGCGCAGGTAGGCAATGCGACCCTCGGAAAGGCCGACGGCCTGCATCAGCGGATCGTCGAGGATGGTGAGCACACACTCGGGCTGGAATCTTCCCAATGCGGACAAATCGGGGGTTAGGTCCTCGCCATGGATCCAGAGCCCCCAGCGACCCGCGGGCAGTTCCGGCCGTTCCCACAGCGGCATCCATGGAACGCGGGTCGCGGCGGGTTCCTCGGGAAGCTTCAGGGTAGAGACCACGGCGTCATCGATGCGCTCCAGACCGGTGGTGTCTTCCATCCACACGGGGGAGCAATACTTCTCCAGATTGGAACGCCGTGGCAGGTAGGTCTTGCCCTTGGTCTGGAGACCGGCCACCCAGCGCCACCCAAGCGTGTTGCTGGCGGGGTCCGCATCAAGGAGATGCCGGTAGAAGAAGTCGGCGCCCAGCACCCAGGGCAGGCGTTCGACATGGATCCAGTAACCCGCCCACCACATGCGCGCGTGGTTGTGGAGGTATCCGGTTTCGATGAGTTCGCGCGCGAACCGGTCCATGACGGCGATGCCGCCGCGGCCGGCCATGACTTCCTGCGCCCGATGGAGGATGGCTGGATCGCCGTTGTGCTTCAGGTGTTCCAGTTCGCGACGGTACGCGGTCCAGACGCCCGGACGGAGTTCGAGCCAGCCCTTCCAGTAATCACGCCAGAGCAGTTCCTGGACGAGCTTCTCGACGCGGGTAAAGGCGTGCGTGGCCAGCAGCGATTCCACCAATTCCTGCGTCGTGACCAACCGGCTCCGGATCGCCGGGGAAAGACGGCTGACATGCGGATGGCGCGGCTGCACGCGATTGCGCAGCGCGCTGTAGTCCGAGGCGCGCGGCAGGAACTCCTCCCACCGCGCCAGCGCGCCCTCCCGTGTTGCGGAAAACACCGCATCGGTCCGATCCATGGTCCCGAGCATCCACCGGAAGCGGAAAACCTCAATGGGCCTGGCGGTGGGAAACCCACGGGTGCGCCGTGGGTGGACGCGGATGATGCTCCCCTGTCACGTGCCCCCCACCGGAACCCTGCGCAAGTTGTCCGGGCGTGGACCGTCCCGGCCAGGAAGCTGGGTCCGAGGCGGGCCCCCTGATTTGCATCCGGACGTCGCATATGCGACGTCCGGATGCAAAAACCGCCGAAACGACGATGGAACGGGCCGTCATTTGCAAATTCGTGT